>DASZJM010000140.1:0-10619 GCA_035948165.1 Candidatus Methylomirabilota bacterium | reverse complement strand
CGGCACCTGGAGAATGAAGGGGGGCACGATCTCCGGTTCGACCAGCGCCCACGGGCCGTTGTACCAGGAGCTCGAGTACCAGTTGTCGTTCTGGTAGACCCAGTACATGCCGTCGTAGAAGAAGAAGTTGCCGTCGACGCTGGGCGCGTAGTACACCGGCGATCCGGGAACGATCGTCAACGCCGGCAGCGCCGGCAAGTGGATGCCGATGTCGATGGACGGCACGCCGATGCTGACGCTCACCTGCGCGTTCGCCGGCCCGGCCGCAACCAGGAGGAACAGGATTCCTGCAAGCCACAATCGGGTCATGACGCAATGTTCTCCTTCCGCGAGGCGTAGCAAGAAAACGAAAGAAAGACGGAGCATGGTTACGTCGATCTCCCGGGTGGCTGCGTGGGGCAAGCGCCGTGCCGGTGCGGAGGGCCGAGTTTCCGAAGGGTTCGAGCCCGGCCCTCGATCGGCGGGCCGGGTTCCGGTTGAGATTACCGAGGTCGTTTTTCCCTCGACCCGCCGCGCGCCGCCGGGCGCGGCCGGGCACACGCCGTCACGAAGCTGGTGGCGAGGCCGGGATTCGAGGCGAAGTGCAGGTGCACGTAGCTCAGGAGCGCGTTGCCGATCTGGTAACCTTCGTCGCGCTCCTCTCCCTGCCGCCGTCGCAGCCGGTACACACGGGAGACCGACGCGGGCACCGGGTCGAGGGTCGAGAGGTGAAACTCGTGGCCTCGGGCGACGGTCCCGGATGGACCGAGCGGCGAGTCGGCCTGAAGTGTGACCTCCGTGTAGCCGAGCGACAGGCGCCGCGGACGCAGGCGCACGGTGCCGGGCAGGAGCCCCACCATCGGGTGCGTCATGCCGTCCATGTCCTCGATCGCCTCCGCCAGATACATCAGGCCGCCGCACTCGGCGTAGATCGCGCGGCCCTCGTCCGCGAACATCCGGACCGCGTCTCGCATCGCCCGGTTCGCGCCGAGGGCGGAGGCGTGGAGCTCCGGATAGCCGCCGCCGAGATACAGGCCGTCGACCTCGGGCACGATGCGGTCGGTGAGCGGGCTCCAGTACACGAGCTCGGCGCCCGCAGCTCTCAGGAGGGCGAGGTTGTCGCGGTAGTAGAAGCAGAAGGCGGCGTCGTGGGCGACCCCGATGCGAGCGCGTGAGGCGGCCGGGATCGTCGGGCCCACCGCCTGCGCCGAGGCCGGGGACGGCACCGCCAGCTCCAGCAGGGCGTCCAGGTCGACGCCGCGCTCGATCAGATCGGCGAGCCGGGCTCGGCGGTCGTCGGTGAGACCGCCTTCGCCCGCGGTGACCAGTCCCAGGTGACGCTCGATCAGCGTCACCGGCGGGTCGTACGGAAGTGTGCCGACGACACGCGCCCGGCACCGCGCCGCGACCGCGTCCCGGATGCCGCGGGCGTGCCCGTCGCCCCCGACCCGGTTGGCGATCACCGCCGCGACCTTCAGGGCCGGATCGAACTCCTCGAACCCGCGCACGACGGCCGCCGCGCTGCGGGCCTGAGCCTGCACGTCGACCACGAGGACGACGGGGGCGCCCAGCCACTTGGCCACCTGGGCCGTGGACCCTTCGTCACTCGTGGCGTCGAGTCCGTCGAAGCAGCCCATCACCCCCTCGACGATGGCCAGATCGGTGCCCGCGGCGTGCCGGGCGACCGTCGCGAGCACGTGGTCGCGCCCGCACATCCATCCGTCGAGATTGTAGGAGCCCCGGCCGGTGACGATCTCGTGGAAGCCGGGGTCGATGAAGTCGGGCCCGACCTTGAAGCCCTGGACGGTGAGCCCGCGCCGGCGAAACGCCTCCAGCAGCCCGAGCGTGACGGTGGTCTTGCCGACTCCGCTCGCGACTCCCGCGACGATCAGAAGGCGGGGAGACGTTGTCTCGTCTTCGCGATCGCCGGCGGCCGGCCGATGCCGACGGCGAAGCCGATGCGATGGAGGGCGTAGAGGCCCGCGAAGGCGGCGACGTTGATCGCCAAGACGCGGCCCACGATCGGGGCGGCGAAGCTGCCGGAGCCTCCCAGGCCCGCCACCGCGAGCGTGAAGAGTGCAGCCTCGTAGACGGCGAACGTTGCGCCGAGGGCCACCGCGGCCCGGATCGGGCCACGAGCGGCCGAGAGGCGCCGGATGATCGGTCGCGCGACGAGAGTGCAGGATACCGCGGCGATACCGATGGCCAGGCCCCAGGCGACGCTATTCACGGTTCTCGGATACCCGAGAATCCCGTAGCCGATGACCTGGTTGACCATCCACAGGGCGACGGTGGTCCGGATGGCGTCGGGTCGGGAGAGCGTCATCGCGGCCAGGACTGCGAATGCCGGGAATGGTGTCGCGCAGGCAAAGACGAAGCTGAGCGCACTGACGCCGACGACCAGGCCGGCCAGCCAGACCTGGTGAGCCCACCGGGGATGCGGGGATCTCGAGTTCATGCCGTCAATCTATGCCCCCGGTTGCCGCATGGCAAGCGCGCGTCACGCCGCCGGCCGTCCTTGACCCCCTCGGGCACCGGCGACTAAGCTCCCACCACCCGCGCCGACCGCTGCATGCCAAGAAAGGAGAAGCGGTGCCGCAGGAGGACGGCCCCTACAGGGCGGCGTGGCGGCATTACCGGCTCTGGAGCTGGGCGTTCTGGATCGTGTTCGTGGGCTACCTCCCGGCCCTGGCCTTCGTCGCCCGCGCCCTCGGCTGGGCGGGCGAGGGCTACGCCATCTTCCTGGCCGCGTTCGTGTGGATGATCGGGTTCGCCCTGGTCGGCTATCAGAAGGGGAACTTCCGCTGCCCGCGCTGCGGGGAGCTGTTCTTCCGGAAGTTCGACGATCGTCCTTGGCGTGGGGCATGGCAGCACAATCCGTTCGCTCGCCGGTGCATGCACTGCGGCTTGCCCAAGTGGGCCGCGGTGGACTAAGCTCTCGCCACCTGTCCCGACTCCAACGAGGGAGAACGCGATGGCCCACCGGTTCGTGCGCGGGTTCGCTCTGTTCGCGATGCTGGGACTCGTTGCGGTGGGTGCCGCCGCCGCTCAGGAGTGCACCGGAACCATCACCGCCGAGGAGGCGATGAAGGCCGAGACCGCGCGCTACGCCGCGCAGACCTCGAACGACTTCGCGGCGATGGAGAAGCTCTTCGGCAACGACCTCACCTACAATCACTCCTCCGCCGCGAGCGACGACAAGGCGAAGTACATCGACGCCATGCGCTCGGGGCGCACCAAGTACCGCACGATGAAGCCGAACGCCGACGTGAAGACGCGCACGTATGGCTGCATCGCGATCATCACCGGGACCGCGGTGTACGAGGTGACGGCGGGCGGCCAGGATCGCACCGTGCCGCTGCGCTTCACCGCGATCTGGGCGAAGCGGCCGTCCGGCGTCGAGTTCGTGTCGTGGCAATCGACCGGCATTCCCCAGTAGCCGACCGAAGTCCGGCCTGCGCAGTCCTGGGCCCGAGGAGACGCGGACCGTGAAAGTCGTCGATGCCATCGCCCGGGTTCTCAAGATCGAGGGCGCCGAGTTCCTGAGCGCCTATCCGACCACTCCGCTGATCGAGGCCGCGGCCAAGGCCGAGATCCGGCCGGTGCTCTGCCGCCAGGAGCGGGTGGGGGTGGGCATCGCCGACGGCTACGCGCGGGTGAAGAACGGCAAGACGATGGCCGCCTTCTGCATGCAGTACGGACCCGGGGCCGAGAACGCCTTCCCCGGCGTGGCCACCGCCTACTCCGACTCCACCCCGATGCTGCTCCTGCCGCTCGGGCATCCGCGCGACCGGGCCCAGGTCTTCCCCCTGTTCAGTTCGGCGCGCACGTTCGCGTCCGTGACCAAGTCCGTCGAGACTCTCACGATGGGCAGCCAGGTCGCGGACGTCATGCGCCGGGCTCTCAGCCTGATGCGCATGGGCCGCCCCGGCCCGGTGATGGTCGAGATCCCCGCCGACCTCGCGAACGAGGAGGTGCCCGACGCCCTGATCGACGCCTACCGTCCGGTCAAGGCGACGACGGCGGGCGCCAACGTGCGCGACGTCGAGACGGCCGCCCGCGTGCTCCGCGAGGCGCGGCGGCCGGTGATCCACGCCGGCCAGGGCGTGCTGTACGCCGAGGCGTCGGCCGACCTGGTCGAGCTGGCCGAGCTGCTCCAGGCCCCGGTCATGACCACCCTCGAGGGCAAGAGCGCGTTCCCGGAGGATCACCCGCTCGCCCTCGGCACCGGCGGCCCGGTGGTGACCGGACACACCCTGCAGTATCTCCGCGAGGCCGACGTGGTGTTCGGCATCGGGTGCAGCTTCACCCGTCACGGGATGGCGGCCAGCATCCCCGCGGGCAAGACCCTGATCCACGCGACCAACGACGAGCGTGACCTCAACAAGAGCTACGCGGCCGACTACCCGCTCCTGGGCGACGCGCGCCTCGTGCTGCGCCAGTTCATCGAGGCGGTCAAGAGCCAGGGAGGCCGTCCGGCGGGCCGGGAGCAGGTGCGCGCGGACCTCGAGCGCGTGCGGGCGGCGTGGCTCGCGGAGTGGAGCGCGACGCTCGGCTCGACCGAGGTCCCGATGACGCCCTACCGGGTCATCGCCGAGTTCATGCGCACGGTGGATCCGCGCGAGGCCATCGTCACGCACGACTCCGGGAGCCCGCGCGACCAGCTCCTGCCCTTCTATCGGGCGGTCCCGCCGCGCAGCTATCTCGGCTGGGGCAAGTCGCACGCGCTCGGCACCGGCCTCGGTCTCATCATCGGGGCCAAGCTCGCCGCTCCCGACAAGCTCTGCGTCAACTTCATGGGCGACGCCGCCTTCGGCATGACCGGGCTCGACTTCGAGACCGCGGTGCGCTGCGGGGTCCCGATCCTCACCGTCGTGCTCAACAATCAGGCCATGGCCATCGAGATCCCCCACCTCGTGGTGTCGCACGACAAGTACGGCACGCGCGACATCGGGGGACGCTACGCGGACATGGGCCGCGCCATGGGCGGCTGGAGCGAGCGGGTCGAGCGGCCCGAGGACATCGCGGGCGCCTTCGCGCGGGCCCGCAAGGCCACCGAGGGCGGGCAGGCGGCGCTGCTCGAGTTCATCACCAGCCAGGAGACGCGGTTCTCGAATCGCGGCGTGCTCCGATAGGAGGCCTCACATGACGCGCATCGCTTACTTCAACGGCAAGTTCGTGCCCGAGACCGAGGTGCTCATCCCCTATCGCGACCGCAGCTTCAACCGCGGCGACGGCTGCTTCGACATGACGCGCACCTTCGACGGGCGCATCTTCCGTCTCGAGGAGCACGTGGAGCGGCTCTACCGATCGCTGCGCTACCTGCGCATCGACATCGGCCTCGAGCCCAAGGAGGTCGTGGCGATCAGCGAGGAGGTCGTCCTGCGCAACGAGCCCCTGCGCGCCGCCGCGGGAGACTGGTGGCTCGCCCAGCGGGTGAGCCGCGGCGTCGACGCGATCGGCGACGAGGGCTGGGCCCACACCGGGCCGCAGGTCATCGTCGACTGCACCCCGCTGCCCCTCAAGGCGCGGGCGGCCCAGTTCCGGGACGGCATCGACGTGGTGGTGCCGTCGATCCGCCGCACTCCGCCGTCGACGCTGAGCCCACGGGCGAAGACCCACAACTACCTGAACCTCATCCTGGCCGACAAGGAGGTGAAGGCCGCGCAGCCGCAGGCGTGGTCGGTGCTGCTCGACGAGAACGGCAACCTCTGCGAGGGGGTCGGCAGCAACATCTTCGTGGTGCGCGACGAGCGGATCTACACGCCGCGCGAGAAGTACGTCCTGCCCGGGGTGAGCCGGCGGACCGCGATGGAGCTCGGCGCGAAGCTCGGGCTGACCGTGGAGGAGCGCGACCTCGACGTCTACGACGCGGTCACCGCCGACGAGGTGTTCCTGACCTCGACCAGCCTCTGCATCTGCCCGGTCCGCTCGGTCAACGGCCACCCGATCGGCGACGGTCGCGTGCCCGGTCCGGTGACCCGGCGGATCACCCAGGCCTACATCGCCCACGTGGGCACCGACTTCGTGGCCCAGTACCTGTCCCGGCTCGGCTGATATTCCGGAGGGCCGCCCCCAGCCGGCGCCTTCTCAGGCCGAGCGGCTCTCGGACCGAGCGCGATCACCGGTTCTGGGTTTGCGCCCCCACAGCAGCACGGCGGCCATCACGAGGTAGGCGAAATACGCGACCGCCTCCAGCGTCGACGGGCGCGCCCGATATCCGACGAGGCCGGTCAAGAAGCTTCCGACCACCGTCCGATCGCTGAGCACGAACGACGTGTCCCAGAGTGGCTCGCCCATGGGCAGGAACCCCAGCCCCTGAAGTCGCCCGACGCCGCCGCTGAAGAGCCCCGCGGCGAGCAGCGTGATGAACACGGTGGTCACCGAGAAGAACTTCGAGAGGCTCAGCTGCCGGCCGCCGTGGAAGATCGCCCAGCCGAGCGCGGCCGCGGTGACCACGCCGATGACGCCGCCGAGGAAGCTCCCCCAGCCATCCGTGGAGGCGGCCTGGGCCATGATGCCCCAGAGGAAGAGCACGGTCTCCGCGCCCTCGCGAAAGACACCCGTGAAGGCGATGAGGCCGACCATCCAGAACCGCTCGGACGCCGTTGCCTCCTCGACCTGATGCTGCAGCTGCCCGCGGATGCCCCGGGCGTGCTGCTGCATCCACCACGCGTGCCAGGTCAGCAGTGCCACCGCCGCGAAGATCACGACGAGGCCCACGAGATCGGGCCCGAAGTCGAGGAGCGGGCCCGAGAGATAACCCACCCCGATCCCCATCCCGACGCTCAGCATCAGGCCCAGCACGCCGCCCCAGGTCACATAGCGATAGCTGTCCCGGGCGCCGATCTTCTCCAGATAGGTGTAGACGATGCCGAGGATGAGGGACGCCTCGAAGGCTTCGCGAAGCGTGACAACGAAGGTGGCGCCCATGACCCGGAGGGCCGCTCTACTCCGCCACGATGCGGCCCTTGGCCGTCTTGGCGTGGTATTCGCCCTCGAATCCGTAGGTGCCCGGCTTGAGCCCGTTCACCTTCACCCGAATCGTCTTGCCGGCGGGAATGACCTTCTCGATCCGGAGGTCGTGGCTCTCGAACTCCTCGGGCGCCTTGTCCTTGTTGGTGATGACCAGGACGAACGGCGTATTGGCCTTGACCCGGATCTCTTCGGGCTGGAACCGGTTGTTCTCGATCGTCAGAGCGATCTCCGCCTGGGCGCCGGCGGGGACCGCGCCGAGAGCGCACGCGCCGACGACCGTCAATCCCATCACGACCCACCGGAACAGGTTCATTGGCCCATCCTATTGGTTAGGGTTGGCATCCACGGGGCGTTAGGATCACCTAAATCCGTGGGCTCCGCAACCAGATAGTGGGCTCCGGCTCCGGGGCCCCTGCGGTCACCCCGGCCGCCCCGGCGGCGCCGGCCACGGGCGCCTCCTCGGCCCCGAAGGCTATGCCCGGGCGCTGGCTTCCCATTGCCCCTGGAGCCACTTAGGATGCAGCCGGGGAGGCCACATGGGGCGCGCAGCTCGCTGGGGAATCGTGGCGGCGCTGATGCTGGGTGTCGGGATCGCGCGGGCGGACGTGTCCGGGATTCCGGGGTGGCAGAAGGAATGGCCGTCGCCGCAGCAGATGCTACAGGGCCGGGATCCGGCTCAGGTCCAGCAGTTTCTGCAATGGAGCGCGGTGCTGTCGAAGAACCCGCGCGACGTCAACGCGCTCGACAATCGCGGCTACCTCGACATGGAATTCGCCAAGAAGGGGCTCTACCGCAGCTACTGGCAGTGGCTGGCCGCGAAGGATCTCGAGGCCGCGGTCCAGATCAACCCGAAGGACTTCTACGCCTGGCACAACTACGGCGACCTCAACTACAGCTCGGGCGACCTGTGGATGATGAACGACCATTCGAACGCCAAGCGGGCGGTGACCGCCTTCACCCGAGCCATCGCACTCAACCCGGGTTCGGCGCGCTCGTACATGGGCCGCGGCTGGGCGTACCTGACCATGGACGACCAGGACCACGCCAACGCCGACTTCTCGACCGCGTTGAAGCTCGACCCCAGCCTGCGCCCGAGCCTCCTGAAGGAGATCGGGAACATTCGCGAGCGCAAGGCGCAGGAGGCGGCGGCCCGAGGCACCCTCAACCAGATGGGCCGCTACACGGTCGAGCCCCTGGCCCGCAACAAGGAGCAGTGCGATCAGTACCGCGGCTTCTGGACGGGGGGCGAATGTCGCATCTCGCAGGCCCTCAACCCCGGGCCGGTGCAGCCCAACGAGGGCCAGCTGCGCGGGGGCGGCTCGCTCCGGTAGTGGCCGAGCCTCATCGAGTGATGATACCGTTGGGGCGAACCGGCCATCACGAGTCAGGAGATCCGTTCATGCCACGTCTGAACTTCGGTGCCTTCATCGCCCCCCACCACCCGATCGGCGAGCACCCGATGCTGCAGTTCCGCCGCGATCTGGATCTGGTGGAGCATCTGGACACGCTCGGATACGAGGAGTTCTGGTGCGGCGAGCATCATTCGAGCGGCTGGGAGATGATCGCGTCGCCCGAGATGTTCCTCGCCGCGGCGGCCGAACGCTCGAAGCGCATCAAGCTCGCGACCGGCGTGATCTCCCTGCCGTATCACCACCCGTTCAACGTGGCGCAGCGGATGGTGCAGCTCGATTACATGACCGGCGGCCGGGCGATCTTCGGCTCCGGGCCGGGAGCCCTGGCGTCGGATGCGCACACCCTCGCGATCGATCCCATGCTCCTGCGCGACCGCCAGGACGAAGCCATCGGGGTCATCCGCCGTCTGTTCCGCGGCGAGCGGGTCACCTACAAGTCCGACTGGTTCACGCTCCAGGACGCCGCCCTGCAGCTGCTGCCGCTGCAGGAGGAGATGCCCTGCGCGGTCGCCTCCCAGATCAGCCCCTCGGGCATGACCCTGGCCGGCAAGCACGGGATCGGCATCATCTCGATCGGGTCGCTGTCGGAGGAAGGGCTGAACGCCCTGCCGACGCAGTGGAGCTTCGCGGAGGACGCGGCGGCCAAGCACGGCCAGACCGTCGACCGCAAGAACTGGCGGGTGCTGTTGAGCTGGCACATCGCCGAGACCCGGGAGAAGGCGCGCGCCGAGGCGCGCGACGGGCTCCTGCGGCACAACAACGAGTACATCACCGCGACCCTGCAGCGGCCGGGCGCGCGTGCCTTCACGACTCCCGACGAAGCGGTGGACAAGACCGCATTCGCCCCCGGCGCCGTCGCCACGATCGGCACTCCCGACGACCTCGTGGCGCGGATCAAGTCCGTTCTCGAGATCTCGGGCGGCTTCGGCACCGTCGTGGGCTTCGTGCACGACTGGGCGAACCCGGAGAACACGATGCGGAGCTGGGACATGGTGGCGCGCTACGTGGTGCCGGAGATCAACGGCTACGTGGCCAAGTTGCGCCAGTCCCGCGAGTTCGTCGCCAACAACCGCGAGTACTTCAATCGCGCCCGCGAGGCGGTGATGGCGAAGATCACCGAGAACGAGGCCGCCGCGGCGGCGCTCGCGGTCACGAAGTCGCCGCTCCTGGCCGCCTCGTCCGGCAACGTGCCCGACCTGGAGCAGGCCCGAGCCCGGGTCGCGCCGCGATAGCCGGCGCGCGGCGGCCGGCCGGCGATCTAGCCGATCACCTCGTTCGCGCGGAGGAGCAGTGAGGCCGGAACGGTGAGGCCGAGCGCCTTCGCGGTCCGACGGTTCAGGGCCAGCTCGTAGGTGGCCGGCTGCTCGACCGGCAGGTCGGTCGGCTTGGCTCCCTTCAGGATCCGGTCCACGAACCGGGCGGCCTGCCGATAGATCTCGGCCACGTCCGGTCCGTAGGCGAGGAGGCAGCCGGCCCCGACGAACGGGTTCTCCGGGGCCACCGACGGCAACCGGTGCTGCAGCGCCAGGGACGCGATCCGCTCCCGGTGAGCGATGAACGTCGCGTCCGGGAGGACGACCACCCCGTTGGCGCCCTCCCGGACCACCGCGGCGAAAGCCGCCGCGAGCCGATCGGGCCCCGCGACGTCGGCCGGCACGAGGGTGACGCCCAGCCGATCCGCGACCGGCCGGATCTGGGCGAGCTGGAGCGCGGCGAACGAGGCGTTACTCGGATTGGCGAGGACCGCGACGCGGAGCAGTCTCGGAGCCGCCTCCTTCAGCAGCTCCAGTCGCTTGCCCGCCGAGTCGACGTTGTTCAGGGTCAGGCCGGTGACGTTGGCCTCGGGCCGATTGAGGCTGCTCACGAGGCCCACTCCGATTGGATCGCCGACCGCGACCATCACGACAGGAATCGTGCGGCTCGCGGCCTTGGCCGCGAGGCTTGCGGGGGTCGCAAACGCGAGGATGACGTCCACCCCCGTGTCCAGGAGCTCCCGCGCGAGCGCCGGGAGCCGCCCGGTCCGGTCCGAGGCGTACCGCTCCTCCAGCACGAACCGGGCCTCCGGCGAGTGCCCGCGGGCATTCAACGCGGCTCGAAACTCCAGCAGCCAGCTCGCCTCGAGCGCAGTGGGCACCGCCGGGCTCAGGTAGCCGATCCGCGACACCTTCTCGGTCTTCCGGGGATCGGCCGTGAGTCGGGGAGCCAGGACGAGGCCGGCCACGCTGCCCAGGAACGCTCGGCGGTTCACGT
>DASZJM010000139.1:0-1577 GCA_035948165.1 Candidatus Methylomirabilota bacterium | reverse complement strand
GTCCTCGCCGGACGTCCGGAGCGTGAGCGGATCGGGGCTGATCGAGGAGGAGGGCGCGTCGCGGAGCAGCACCGCCCCCAGATCGGTGAGGCCGCTGAACGCGCCACTGATCCCGTCATCACGCGAGTCGTCGAGGGGCCGCCCGAGGCGCGAGGCGATCAGCCAGGACGGCAGATCGGGCGGCCGCTCCGCGACTCCGGGGTCGACCGGCCACTCTTCGCCCGCGTGCGCGAGGCCCACGGGCAGCGCCAGTGCGAGGAGCAGGATTGCGAGAGCTATGGTCGGGCGGGTCATCATCGTGCGGGTCGTGCGTTCGACGTGATTCGAGTCTACGATCGCGCGAATTTATCACCAAGCTTTCCGGCCGGCCGCTGCGCGCTGCGTAACGATCGCGTGACGTCGCCGCATGTCGTCGTCACTCGGACGAGCGACCCTCCCCACTTTATTCTCGGTCGGAAAGCCGATCCCCGCCGGGAGCGATCTGCTTCCTCGCCCTTGACTTCGGCGCCGCCGCGCGCTATCGGTGTCGGACCCTCTACCACGCGGACCCCTCGGAGGCACATGGACGAGCACAGGCTGCGCGAGCTGGTCGCACGGGTGAAGGACGGCCGCCTCACCCGGCGGAGCTTCGTGCAGGCGATGGCCACCGTCGGGCTGGGCGCCCCGCTGGCCGGATCCCTCCTGGGCGGGGCTCGGGTCGCGACCGCCCAGGGCGAGTTCACGCCGACGCGGCGCGGCGGTGGCGGCACCCTCCGGATCCTCATGTGGGACGCCCCCACCCTGCTGCATCCGCACTTCGGCCGCGGTCTGCGCGACTTCACGGTCCAGCGCATCTTCTACGAGCCGCTGGCCGCCGCCGGGCCCGACGGCACCCTCGTGCCGGTGCTGGCCGAGGAGATCCCGAGCCGCAAGGCGAACACCCTGGCCAAGGACGGCCAGTGGGTGATCTGGCGGCTCAAGCGGAACGTCACGTGGCACGACGGCGCCCCGTTCACCGCGGACGACGTCATCTTCAACTGGGAGTTCGCCCTCGACCCAGCCACCGCGGCGGGCACCCGCGCCTCCTACGAGGACATCACCCGCATGGAGCGGATCGACCAGTACACGATCAAGGCGGTCTTCAAGAAGCCACAGCCCTACTGGGCCTCCGCCTTCACCGGCGGGGGGATGCTGCCGCGCCACGTCTTCCAGACGGTCAAGGGCACCGGGGCCCGCGAGGCGATCGGCATGATCCCGGCGGTGGGCACCGGGCCGTACCGGCTCACCGAGTTCCGGCCGGGCGACCTGATCCGGGCGGAGCTGCACAAGACTTACCACGTGCCGAATCGCCCGTTCTTCGACCGCCTCGACATCAAGTGCGGCGGCGACGCGGTGGGCGCGGCGCGCGCGGTGCTCCAGACCGGCGAGTACGACTTCGCGTACTACGTGCTGATCGAGGAGGAGGTGCTGCGGCGGATCGAGCAGGGCGGCAAGGGCCGGGTCATGACGATCCCGAGCAGCGCGGTGAGCTTCATCCAGTGCAACCAGACCGATCCGTGGCGCGAGGTCGACGGCGAGTGGTCGAGCCTCAAGGCGCC
>DASZJM010000138.1:0-3595 GCA_035948165.1 Candidatus Methylomirabilota bacterium | reverse complement strand
CCCGCGATGGCCACCGCACCGAGGGCAGCTTCCCGTTCCGGGTGAAGTGATGGGGGAGCCCGTCGCCTGGATCGTCCGGTGGGTCGGCTTCGTCGCACTCGCCGGGCTGGTCGGCGCCATCGCGGTGGACTGGCTCGTGCTGCCCGCGTCCGCCCCCGAGCTGGGCGCGACGCGCGACCGCCTGCGCGCGCTCCGGCTCGGAGGCGCCCTCGTGCTGCTGCTCGCGTCCGGGGGCGAGCTCTTGCTGCGGACCGCCACCATGAGCGGCGCCTCGCTCGGGGCGGCGATGAGCGCGGTGCCCGCGGTGCTCTCCCGCACCCACTTCGGCGCGATCTGGAGCGCGCGCGTCGTCCTGCTGATCCTGCTCGCCGTCACCGCGGTCCGCTCGCGCGCCGCGCTGACCCTCGCCGTTCCCCTCGCGCTCGGCGTCGCGGTCACCGTCACCCTCACCGGCCACGCGGCGGACTGGGGGGACGTGTCGGTCACCGCCGCGCTCGACTGGGCCCACGTGGTGGCCGCCACCGCGTGGGCCGGCGGGCTCTTCGCGCTCGTGCTGCTGGTGCTGCGCGCCGCTCCGCGCTGGCCGCCCGCGCTCCTGCCCGCGGTGATGCGCCGCTTCTCCACCCTGGCCGCCGGCTGCCTCGCCCTCGTGGTGCTGAGCGGCGTCTACCGCGCGTGGCTCGAGCTGCCCACCGTCGCCGCGCTCTGGCAGACCGCCTACGGGCGCGTCCTGGCCGTGAAGGTCGCGCTCGCGCTGGGGCTGGTCGGCTGCGGCGCGGTGAACCGCTACGTCGTGCTGCCGCGGCTCGGAGCCGGCCGCGCGACCGGCCTCGCGGCACGGCTCCTCCGCCTCGGCCGGCTGGCCCTGATGGGGCCGGGGCGCGGCGCGCGGGCGACGCCCGCGGCGCGGCTCGCCGCGTGGGCCCTCCGCGAGGTCGCGCTGGCCCTCGCGATCCTCTGGTGCACCGCGATGCTCGTGGAGTCGACGCCGGCCCGCCACGCCGGCCACGCCGCGCACGCGGCCGCGAGCGAGGGGCCGCGGCGCGTGACCATGGCCGACCTGCACGCGGCCGGTGGCGTCCCGCCCGGCTGGCTCTTCAGCCCGCCGCCGGGCGACGCGGGGCGGGGGCGTCTGGTCTTCACGCGCCTCGGCTGCCCGGCGTGCCATCGCGTGGGTGGCGAGTCGTCGGGGCCGCCCGCCGGGGTCGGCCCCGACCTCACGGACGCGGGCGAGCACCATCCGGCGGGCTACCTGCTCGAGTCGGTGATCAACCCGAACGCGGTGATCGTGGAGGGACCCGGCTACACCGGCCCCGACGGCCGGTCGATCATGCCGAGCTACGCCGACCGGCTGACCGTGCCCGAGCTGCTCGACCTGGTCGCCTACCTGCGCACGCTCTGAGGCTCAGTCGTTGACGACGGGGTTCCGCCGCACGGTTGGTACCCCGATCTTGATGAATGAGTGTGCCTCCGCCGCATGGCACGCCGTGCAGGCCGCCCGCATCGTCTCGATCCGCTGCTTGAACAGGTCCGGATCCTTGGCCTTGATCGCGTCCATCACTTGGAGGTACGCCCCCTTCAGGAAGAGAGCGTCGGCATTCTTGCGGTACTGAGGCCGCCGCTCGAGGCCGAGGGTGATCGCGTTGCCGAGCTGGGTGGCCATGTGCTCGGCATAGCCCCAGTTCCCGTCGACACCACCCCAGTACATCTCGGTGTACCGATAGGAGACCTCGGCCATCGTCGTCTCGAAGCCGCGCAGCTGGCGCTCGATGGCCGGGGTGCGGGCGTCCGGGGAGAGGCGGACGAGCCAGCCCTTCTCGGCGGCGGGCGCGTGCATGTGCATGTGCGACTGGGCGCGCGCGGCCTCCCAGCCCGCGCCGACCCCCAGGGCCAGCAGGGCGACGACGAGCGCAAGCGTGAGGGCGGGGCGGGTCCGGCGGTCCAATGGCGTCATGGCTTCCGTCCTTTCACCGTGAACGTGATGCGGCTGTCGACGACGTGGCCGTCGACCGACAGCACGCGGTACTTGACCGTGTAGAGCCCCGCGGCGTGGGTCGTCAGCGAGACCGACAGGCGGCGCGGATCGTCGGGCGCCACCGCGACGTCGCCCGCGTCGACCTGGCTGCCGCCCTCGCTCCACACCGAGGCGGTGCTGTAGGCGGGCTCGAGCCGCTCGTTGAACCAGAGCTCGACGCGCTCCGGCGCCTGGCTGAGCAGCGCTCGATGCGGGGGCGACGAGCGAACCAGCACCGCGTGGGCGTCCGCGGCGGCTGCGGCGAGCACGCCCGTCAGCAGCGCGACCGCGGCCAGCGCCGCCCGCGGCCCGCGGAGCCGGCCGATCAGCACGCGCGGGCTCCTCTCAGGAGCGCGTCACCGTGAAGACCACCGTGCCCTCGGTCACGTGACCGTCGGCGGCCATCACCTTCCAGCGGGCCTGGTACTCGCCGGGCTCGAGCGGCGGCAGGGGATAGGTGAGGGTGTCGGGCGGCGCGTCCGGCTCGGGCCGGAGCAGGGCGATGGAGCGCTGGTGCGGTCCCACGAGCTGCAGCGAGCAGAGCGCCCGCTCGAGCCGGCTGTTGAACCGCATCACCAGCCGGTGCGGCGCCGGCCCCGAGCTGCCCTGGGCCGGCGTCGACTCCAGGATGATGGCGTGCGCCTGCGCGGCCGGCACCGGGAGCGAGCATGCCCAGATGATACCCAGGATCGCCGCGACCGCGAGCCACCGCCCCCTCATCGCGCCACCGGCAGGCGGACCGGGAGCACCACGGTCTTGAGCGCGGGGAACTGCTCCTCGTGCCAGGCGACCAGGAACGACCCGTCCGCCGCGAACGTGACGTCGGGCGCGTAGGCCTTGATGGCCTGGGAGAGCACGTGGATGGGGCTGAGCGTCCGGCCCGCGTCGACGGTGTAGCGCAGGAGGATGCGCCGGCGCACCGCGGTCGACTCCTCCCAGACGACCACCGCGCGGCCAGCGGGATCGACCGCCATGCGCGCGTTGTCCGGGATGGAGGTGGCCGAGGTGTGCAGCCGCCGGGCCGGACCGAAGCGCCGGCCGTCGGAGGAGACCGCGAAGCGCAGGTCGGGCCGGATGTCGGTGCCCTCGGTATACCAGGTCACGTACACGCGCCCGCGGCCGTCCCAGCCCACCGCGCCGCCGCGATGGGGGCACGCGTTGATCTTCCAGCGATCGGCGCTCACCAGCGTGGGATCGCCGAAGGTGCGCCCGCCGTCGCGGGAGATGGCCAGCACCATGTCGCGGATGTCGCCGGGGAAGACGCGTCGCCAGGTCAGGGCCACCGCGTTCGCCGGCCCGACCGCCGCGTCGACCCGGCAGCACACGCAGGTGTCGTCGCCGACCTTTCGAATCGACTCGACGCGCGTGCCCGCGTCGACCACGCGGGCCAGCCAGGTGGCCGGGTCGGCGCGCCCCTCGTGGCCGTCGATCCAGGTCACCAGCACGGTGCCGTCGGCCGCCACCGCGAGGCCGTCGAAGGAGTGCGAGATCGGGCGATCCTCGTTCACCCGCAGCGGGGCCTCGAACGTCCGGCCGCCGTCGAGCGAGCGGGAGAGGCGCAGGTCGGAGGCGAACAGCGTG
>DASZJM010000137.1:0-10443 GCA_035948165.1 Candidatus Methylomirabilota bacterium | reverse complement strand
GGCATTCGATCGTGGACCCAGGCGGCCATCGCGGCGGGCGCGGCGATCGCGGCGCTGCTCGGACCTCTCGGCCCGGTTCCGATCCTCCTGCTGGCGGCCGGGATCGGTCTCTTCCTCTTTCACCGCAAGCGGGTGGGCGTCGTCACGCTGGCCGGATTGACGATCGCGGTGGTGATCGCTCCGCGACTGGGGTGGTGGACCCTCGCCATGCCTGCGACGGTCTCGCCCGAGCCGACCCTCGGTCGCATCGCGGCCCTCTTCGCCGGGATCGGGGCGCTGACGGTCGGCGGCGGGCTGACCATGATCGCCCTGATGCAAGAGCACGTCGTGGAGCGTCTGCACTGGCTGACGCCGCGTGAATTCGTCGACGGTCTGGCGCTGGGGCAGCTGACGCCGGGGCCGGTGCTGATGCTCGCGGCCTACGTCGGCTACAAGGTGCTCGGGGTGAGCGGCGCGATCGTGGCGGCGGCCGCCAGCTTCCTGCCGTCCTTCGTCCTCATGCTCGGCCTCCTGCCGGTGTTCGAGCGCATCCGGACCCTCGGCTGGGCGCGGGCGGCCATGCAGGGCGTGGTTCCCGCGGTCATCGGCGTGATGGCCATCGCGCTCGCGCGGATGGTGCCCGATGCCGCACCGGACCCCCTGGCGATCGGGATGCTGCTGGTCGCGATCCTCACGTTGATCTGCTGGCGCCCGGCGCCGTTGAAGGTGATGCTGGGCGGCTCCGTCGTCGGCGTCCTCCGCGAGCGGCTGTGCGATCTGCCCGGCGTGAGGGCGCTGCTCTGCGGCGCCGGCTGGGGGCGGTGATGGACCGCCCGACGACCGTCGAGCTGCTCAAGTACTTCCTCTACCTCGGTAGCCTCGGATTCGGCGGCCCGGTCGCCCTCGTCGGCTACATGCAGCGCGACCTGGTCGAGCGCCGCAAGTGGTTCACGAAGGAAGAGTACATGAAATCTCTGGCCCTCTCGCAGCTCGCGCCGGGGCCGCTCGCGGCCCAGCTCGCGATCTGCCTGGGCTACGTGCACTCCCGGGTGCGGGGCGCCACGCTGGTCGCGCTGGCGTTCGTGTTGCCGTCCTTCGTCATGACGGTGGGGATCGGCTGGCTCTACGTGCGCTTCGGCGGGCTCTCCTGGATGCAGGCGGCCTTCTACGGCGTCGGCGCGACCGTGATCGGGATCATCACCATCGCCGCCTACAAGCTCGCCCGCCTGACGGTGGCGAAGGACAAGCTCCAGTGGGTCATCTTCGCGGTGATGACCGTGGTCACGGCCTGGAGCGAGTCGGAGTTCATCTCGCTGTTCGTGCTATCCGGCGTGATCACCATGCTGGCCCAGGCTCCGCCCGCGTGGCTCAAGCGCCCGGCGTCGGCCTGCTTCATGGTGGTGGCCAGTCCCGATCTGCTCCTGCAGATCCTGTGGTTCTTCGCCAAGGCGGGGGCCTTCGTCTTCGGCAGCGGCCTCGCGATCGTGCCGTTCCTCCACGCCGGGGTCGTGCAGGAGTACGGCTGGCTGACCGACAAGCAATTCATCGACGCGGTCGCGGTGGCCATGCTCACCCCGGGGCCGATCGTGATCACCGTCGCGTTCATCGGCTACCTCGTGGCCGCGTTCCCGGGAGCGGTGGCCGCCGCGGTCGGGGTATTCCTGCCCGTCTACCTGTTCGTGGTCATCCCGTTCCCGTGGTTCGACCGGATCAGCGGCAACCCGCGGGTGAAAGGGTTCGTGGCCGGAGTGACCGCGGCGGCGTCGGGCACCATCGCGGGCGCCTGCTTCGTGCTCGCGAGGCGGGCCATCGTCGACGTGCCCACGCTCCTGATCGGGCTCGCGGCCCTCGGGGTGGCGTGGCGATTCAAGGTGCCCGAGCCGGTGCTCATCGCGGCCGGCGCGGTGATCGGCCTCATCATCTTTGCCGTGCGATAAGGAGACTGCCATGAAATGGATTACCCGAGAGCGTGCGCGCGTGGACCGGATCGCCTGCCCGTGGCTCATCACGCGCTTCATCGATCCCAAGCCCGAGTTCCTGTTCGTGCCCCCGAAGGACGTCCTCGCGGTGGCGGGCCGGGAGCGGGCCATTCCCTACGACGTGCCGGACGTGGAGCTCGGCCATCGAGGGCCGCGGTGCTCGTTCGACGCCTTCGTCGAGCGGTACGAGCTGGCCGACCCGGCGCTCGCGGCCCTGGCCGAGATCGTCCGCGGGGCCGACACCGACGACCGGGGTCTGACCCCGGAGTCGGCCGGCCTCTACGCCGCCGCGACCGGCTTCCAGTCCACCAGCCGGGACGACTTCGACAACATGAGCCGGCAGTTCCCGATGTACGACGCGCTCTACGACTTCGCGCGCGCGCGGACGGCCGACACGCCGGCGCCGCCGCGCGTCGTGTTCGTGTGCCTCCACGGCGCGGCCAAGAGCGTGGTGGCGGCCGCGCACTTCCGACGGCTGGCCGCGGACCGCGGCCTGTCGGTCGGGGCGGTGGCGGCCGGCACCGAGCCCGACGCCGAGCTGGCGCCGGGCGCGGTCAAGGGACTGGCCGCCGAGGGCCTGACGCCGAGCCCGGCCCGGCCCCGGCCGGTGACGCTCTACGACCTCACTCGCGCGACCCGGGTGGTGAGCTTCGGGTGCGAGCTCGCGGTGGGTCCGGATCGGCGTGCGGAGCAGTGGGAGGTGCCCGCGGTCAGCGACGGCTACGCCGCGGCTCGCGATCAGATCGTCGCCAGGGTCGAGCGCCTGGTGAGCGATCTGGCGACCGGGCGCTGAGATGCCGCTCCAGCACCTGGGCTTCATCGACCTCCCGTCGCACACCGGCGACGGCGGATTCGATCACGCGGCGGTGCACGAGCCGACCGGCCGTGTCTACGTCGCCCACACCGCCAACGACGCCGTCGATGTCCTCGACGTGGACGCGCAGCGGTGGGTGGGCTCGATCGGCGGGCTGAAGGCCGTCGCGGGCGCGCTGGTCGTCGATCCGGGCCTGGTGTTCACCTCGAACCGGGGTGAGAACTCCGTCGGGATCATCCGGATCGAGGACCCGGAGCGGGTGGAGAAGGTCGCGGTGGGTGTCCGGCCCAACGGCCTGGCCTACGACCCGGCTCGCCACCGCCTGCTCGCGGCCCACGTCGGTGATCCCGCCGTGCCGGGCTCCTGCACCGTGTCCGTGGTCGACGTGCACGCCCGCAAGCGCGTGGCGGACCTCCCCGTCGCGGGCCGGACGCGATGGACCGTCTACGATCCGGTCGCCCGGGTCTTCCACGTGAACATCGCCGCGCCGCCGCAGATCGCGGTAGTGAGCGCCGACGATCCCGTGCACGTGCAGCGAGTGGTCCCCATTCCCCAGGCCGGCCCGCATGGGCTGGACATCGACGTGGAGCGACGGCGCCTGTTCTGTGCGTGCGATGCCGGCGTGCTGCTCGAGGTGGACGCCGACACCGGCGAGGTGCTGGCCGCCGAGTCGATCGCCGGCGTTCCCGACGTGGTGTTCTTTAACCAGAGGCTCCGGCGACTCTACGTCGCGATCGGGGAGCCGGGCGTGATCGAAGTGTTCGACACCGCGCCCCTGCGGCGGCACGAGATCGTCGCCACCGAGGTCGGCGCCCATACCCTGTCCTTCGACGCCGGGCGGAACATCGTCTGCGCGTTCCTGCCCCGGACCCACCGCGCCGCGGTGTACCGGGATCACGAATGAGTCGAAAGGTCACATCATGCGATTCACTATCCACGCGCTCTCGCTTCACTTCGCCGCACTGATCGGCTGCTGCCTGCTCTCCGGATCGAGTGCCGGAGCGGCCGCCCCGGACTGGAAGGCGGTCGAGCAAGCGCTCGGGAAGCCGGGCCAGGTCCAGGCCGGCGACGTCTTCCGGGTCGGAATGCCGCGCACCGATCTGTCCGTCAACGTGAAGGGCGTGCCCGTGAAGGCGGGCTTCGCGCTCGGGTCCTACGCGGCCTTCCGGCAGGTCGGCGATCAGGCCATGGTCATGGGGGATCTCGTGCTGCTGGACCAGGAGGTCCCGGGCGTGATGTCCGGCCTCTTCAGCGGTGGCCTCGAGGTGACCGCGGTCCACAACCACCTGAACGAGATCTCGCCGCACGTCATGTACATGCACTACGAGGGCCACGGCGACGCGGTCCAGCTCGCCCGGGCGCTCCGTCAGGCCTTGGCGGCGAGCGCGACCCCGCTCGGCGGAGGAGCCCCCGCCGGGGCGCCCGGTGGCGCGCCCGCGATCGATGCGAAGCAGATCGAGCAGACCCTCGGCCGCGCCGGACGCGACATCGGGGGCGGGGTCTTCCAGGTGGTGGTGCCCCGCGCGGAGGCGATCACCGAGAACGGCATGCCGCTGCTGCCCGCGATGGGCATCGCCACGGTGCTCAACTTCCAGGCCCTGGACGGTGGCAAGGCGGCGATCACGGGAGATTTCGTGCTGGTCGACAAGGAGGTCAATCCGGTCGCCCGGGCCCTGAGGCAGCACGGGATCGACGTGACCGCGATCCACAACCACGGGCTCCTGGACACCCCGCGCCTCTTCTACATGCACTTCTGGGCCGTCGAGAGCCCGGTCACGCTCGCGCAGGGGTTGAAGGCCGCGCTCGACCAGACCAACAGCCAGAGATGACGCGATGGCTAGCCGGAGACAGTGGTTGAAGGCGGTGGTGGCCGCGCTGGGTGGGATCGGCGCGAGCCGGAGAGGGCGCGCGCTCGCGGCCGCACCCGAGCTGGTCTTGCCGGGGGACACCCCGACCCAGGCGTACGACTTCGGGGCCGGCGGGATCGCGGGCTGGACGATCGTGGCGGGCCAGTGGGCGGTCGAGGAGCTGGCCGATTCCCCGAGCGGCCGGAAGGCGCTCGTCCAGCGCGCGACCCGCAACGAGTTCAACGTCGTCGTCGCGCCCGGTCGCTTCCGGGACGTGGACGTCTCGGTGATGTTCAAGCCGATCTCGGGCCGGGAGGACGCCTCGGGCGGCATCGTGTTCCGCTTCGACGGCGGGAAGTATTACGTCGTGCGGGCCAACGCCCTGGAGGACAACTTCCGGCTCTACCACTACGACCGGGGCCGGCGCCAGATCGCCACCACCGCGGTGAAGGCGCCCGCGCTCGGCCAGTGGCACACCGTGCGTTTGGTCGCGGTGGGCAGCCACATGCAGGCGTGGCTCGACCGCGCGCTCCTCCTCGACCACCACGACTCCCGGCTCGGCGTGGGCCAGGTCGGCCTGTGGACGAAGGCCGATTCGGTGACCGCGTTCGATGGTCTCAGCGTTCGAGGAAAAAAGGAGGACTAGGAGCATGCGATATCACCTGACCCCGATCAACACCCGTCCGTGGCTGCTCAACGGTCTGTCGCTGCGACTCATCGAGAGCCACTACGAGAATCACTACGGTGGCGCGCTCCGGCGGCTGAACGCGATCACCGAGCAGCTCGAGACGCTCGACTTCGAGAAGACCCCGGGCTACGTGGTCAACGGCCTGAAGCGCGAGCAGCTGATCGCGCTCAACTCGACGCTGCTCCACGAGCTGTACTTCGCCAGCATGGCCTTCGGCGACGGCCGGCCGACCGAGATGGTCGCGGAGGCCCTGACCCGCGACTTCCGCTCGGTGGACCGCTGGCGCAGCGAGTTCGTGGCGATGGCGAAGGGGCTGGCCGGCGGCTCCGGGTGGGTGCTGCTCGTCTACGTGCCGCGGGATGGCCGGCTCATCAACCAGTACGCGAGCGATCACGGCCAGACCATCGCGGGGGGCATCCCGATCCTGGCGCTCGACATGTACGAGCACGCCTACCACATCGACTTCGGGGCGAACTCGACCGCGTACATCGACACCTTCCAGCGCAACATCGACTGGGTCTCCACCCAGGCGCGCTACGAGGACGCCCTGAAGGTCGCCGCGCCGCGCCCCCTCGTCCAGAAGGAGTTCGGCGACCTCCCGGGCGTCGGCGTCGAGGAGGTGAAGGCGATGCTGGACTCGGGCGATCCGGTCCAGATCATCGACGCGCGGCCGCGGTCCTACATCTCCCGCCAGCAGGACATCATGGACGGTGCGGTCTGGCGCGATCCCGAGCGCATCCCCGACTGGATCGGCGAGCTGTCGAAGTCGGAGCCGGTGGTCGTCTTCTGCGCCTACGGATTCCACGTGGGATGCAAGACGGCGATCGCGCTGCGCGACGCGGGGTTCGACGCGAAGTACATGAAGGGCGGCCACTCGGCGTGGAAGGCGATCGGCGGGCCGATCAAGCTCTACACGTAAGCCGCGGCGGCCCGGTCGGCCCGATCAGCCCGCGACGGATCGCGCCGGCCGGCGCAGCATCCAGA
This sequence comes from Candidatus Methylomirabilota bacterium, assembly GCA_035948165.1. GTDB lineage: Bacteria > Methylomirabilota > Methylomirabilia > Rokubacteriales > CSP1-6 > CAMLFJ01. The sequence goes on along the minus strand of DASZJM010000137.1, from coordinate 4,152 downwards.
AGGCTCCGCAGCCGACCACGTAGGAGGCGATCGAGAGCTGGAACGCGAGGCGGTAGCTGCCCGAGAGATCGAAGATCAGCCCGGCCGCCCAGGCGCCGCCGCCCGCGCCGAGGCCGGTGCCGATCGAGATCACGCCCAGGATGGCGCCCAGGTGCGGGCCCTGGAAGAGGTCGGCGGTCTTGGCGGTGATCTGCGGGCCGCGCGCGCCCCAGGTGAGCCCGAAGAAGCAGGCGTGCAGCCACAGCAGCGCGTGCTGGTCGGGGCTCGTGACGAAGAGCGCGCAGATCACGCCCACGATCGAGACCAGGTAGGCGAGGATCGCGGAGACCTCGCGGCCGATGTAGTCCGAGATCGTCCCGGTGCCGATGGTCCCGGCCACCGCGAGCAGGCTCCCGGTGCCGAGCACGCCCGCGGCGTAGAGCGGATCGAAGCCCACGTCGATGGCCCAGGCGAGCTGATGCAGCGACACCAGGAAGCTCCCGAGGCCGGTGAGCAGGTACACCGCGAAGAGCAGCCAGAAGTGCGGCGTGCGCATGGCGGCGCTCACCGTCCAGGCCCGGGCGGGCGGGTCGGCGGTCGTCGGACGTTCGCCGGGTCCGGCGCCCACCGCGGCGGGCTCGCGGGTCGGAAAGGCGCGAACGATCGGGATCACCGCGACCGCCATCAGCCCGGCGAGCGCCAGGTACGAGCGCCGCCAGCCGATCGAGGAGATCAGGAGCTGCACCACCGGGGCCGAGGCGGCGCGCCCGAAGCCGTTGGCGGACTGCACGATCGAGATCGCGAGCCCGCGTCGCTGCACGAACCAGCGCGAGAGGATCGGCACCGAGACCACGAGGCCGAGGCAGTTCGAGCCGAGCGTCATCACCAGGCCGTAGAGCAGGACGACCTGCCATAGCGAGGACACCGCCGCGCTGGCCGCGAGCCCGCCCGCGAGCAGGATCGCGCCCGCGGTGACGAGCTTGCGGGTGCCGAGACGGTCCACGAGGGCCCCGATGACCGGCGAGCTGATCCCGATCACCAGCTGGGAGACCGAGTACGCCACGGAGGTCTCGGCTCGACCCCACCCGAAGGCGCCGAGGTAGGCGACGAGGAACACCGCGTACGAGTGCATCAGGCCCTGCGCGATCGCGTAGCCGAAGAAGGCGCCCGCCACCACGGTCCAGCCGGTGAGGAGCGGTCGGCTCACGGGGGCCAGTTTCTCACGGCGTGGACCGTGAGACGTCTGGCGATATGAGCGAGCTCGGCGCGGAGCGAGGCCGCGATCTAGGGGAGGTCGGCCCCGTCGGCACGCGGCGGCGTCTCGCCCGCGTCGCTGGACTTGCGGATGTCGAGGATCGGGGGCAGGTCCTGGTCGGTGACGGCCAAGTACTCCACCCGGGTGATGTGGTGCATCCGCTCGACGATCTCGCGGATCCGCTCACCGGCCTCCCGGGCCCGCGCGAGCAGCCGGCGCTCTTCCGAGCCTTCCGGCACGTGGCCGACCAGCATGTCGAGCCGCCCGAACACCGTGGTCAGGGGGTTGTTGATCTCGTGGGCCGCCGCGTTCGCGAGGTGGGCGATCGTGCGGAGCGTCGCCGTCTCTCGGGAGGCCTCCTCGGCCCGCTTGCGATCCGTGATGTCGATCGCGATCCCCTCCCGCCACGTCGTGGCGCCTTCGGCCATCTGTCGCACGCTGAGCAGGACCCAGATCTCCGCGCCGTCGGCTCGCCGCCACCGTACCTCGTGAGCGGTGACGGTCTCGCCGGGATGGAGACGGGCGAGCAGCCGCTCGCGGTCCTGCAGATCCACGTACAGATCCGCCGCGTTCATGGCGAGCACCGCGGCCGGGGAGTCACAGCCCAGGAGGTCGGCGAGCGCCGGATTGCACTCGAGGATCCGGCCATCCGACGCGGCCCGGAACACGCCGGCCAGGTTGCGCTCGAAGAGGAGACGATAGCGCTCCTCCGAGGCGCGCAGCGCCTCCTCCGCCTGCCGGCGGCCGGTCAGGTCGCGCAGGGTGACCTGCATGCCCACGACCTCGTCGTCGCGCCGCATGAGACGGAGGTTGGCCTCCAGCACGAGCTGGTGCCCGTCCTTCCGGACGATGGTCAGCTCGCTCGGGTGCCGGTGCTTCCCGGCCAGTGCGGCCGCGAAGTTCTGGACCGCGCGCACGAGCGACGACGCCTCGAGCAGGCCCGCTTCCGCGAACGGCTTGCCCAGGACGTCGACCGCCCGGCGTCCGGACAGCCGTTCGGCGGCGGGATTGAACGCCCGGAGGCGGCCCTCGGTGTCCACCGAGATGATGGCGTCGGGCGCTTCCTCGACCAGCTCGGCCAGACGGGCTCGCTCCTCCTCGGTTCGACGGTGCTCGATGGCGATCCTCGCGAGGCGGGTCGCCATCTCGATGAGCCGCAGCTCCCACAGGCCGGGCTCGCCCGGCCGGCGATAGTAGAGCGCGAAGGTACCCAGCACCCGGCCGTCCGCGGAGATTATCGGCGTCGACCAGCACGCCTCGAGCCCGTGGGCCAGCGCGAGGTCGCGGAACTCCGCCCAGCGCGGGTCGGACGCGATCTTGGACGCCACGGTGGGCTCCCGCAGGTAGGCCGCGGTGCCGCACGAGCCGACGCTGGGACCGATCGCGACGCCGTCGATCGCGCGCACGTACGCCTCGGGGAGGCTGGGCGCCGCGCCGTGCCGGAGGTGGACGCCGTCCTCGTCGAGCAGGAGGATCGAGGCCAGCATGCCATCCGCGTGCGACTCGATCATGCGCGTCAGCTCCTCGAGCAGCCGAGGCAGCGGGACGTCGCCGCCGATCATCTCCAGGACGCGCACTTCCCCCGCCGCGAGCGCTTCGGCCCGCTTCCGCTCGGAGATATCCAGGACCGTGCCGAGCACCGCCGGCTTGCCGACCCATGACACGGGGGCGGCCATGATCTCGACCCAGATCCGGGTGCCGTCCTTGCGGATCGCGTGGCACTCGTAGCGGATCGGCGCGCGCTTTCCGTGCCGCCCGGCGACGCGGTGCGCCTCCAGCCGGGCCCGCTCATCGGGAGCGAGAGCCCCCCGCAGGTCGATCCCGATCAGCTCGGCGGGGCTCTCGAAGCCGAACATCGTCGCCAGGGCCGGGTTCGCGAACAGGATCACGAAATCGCGATGGATGCAGATTCCCTGGATCGAGCGATCCGACAGGATGCGGTAGCGCGCCTCGCTCTCTCGCAGCGCCGCCTGCGTCGCGTCGAGGGTGGGCCGCCGCCGGCGGCGGGCCGGGGCGCGTCCCGTGCGGCCCGCCGGCCTCGCCCGTCGTGATCTCCGCCTGGCTCCCGCCATGAACTAGGCCCCTCCGCGCCTGTGATCTCCGGCCACCCCGAGTATCCCCAAGAACGCGGCGCAGGTCCATGCGATGCTCGGCGCGTCACGCGGTGAGCAGCAAGAGCCCTCTGAATGGCTCATCGGCGACCTCCGAACGGGGGCCACCGCATAGCCGAACGGGGGTCGCGGGCGACCTTTCGAACCTCGGCGCCGGAGATCCCGCTAGAATGGCCGTCGAGTCACCATGGACAAGATCCGTGTCGTGCTGGTGGATGACCACGAGATGGTCCGCTACGGGCTCCACGGCATCCTCGACGCCGAGCCGGACATGGTCGTCGTCGGGGAAGCGGCGTCCGGGGAGGACGCGCTACGGGTCGCCCGCGAGCTCGAGCCCGACGTGCTCCTGCTCGACGTGAAGCTCGCCGGCATGGATGGCCCGGAGGTGTGCCGGCGAGTCCTCGGCGTCTCACCCCGGATCAACGTCGTGATGCTCACCAGCTACACGCAGGAGGCGGTGATCCTGCGGAGCCTCGCGGCCGGCGCCAGAGGGTACATCGTCAAGGACATCGAGCTCGGCGCCCTGAAGGACGCGATTCGCTCGGTCCATCGCGGCCACACCGTGCTGGATCCCAAGATCACCGGCTCTCTCGTCGCGAGAATGACGGGACGCGGCCCGCACTCCGATCCGCGGCAACCGGAGGCGATGCCGACCGCCACCCTCACGGAGCTGGAAGTGCAGATCGTCCAGCACCTGTCCGAAGGACACACGATCGGGGAGATTGCGAAGCGCGTCCACCTCAGCGCCCACACGGTCAAGGACCGGCTGGCGAAGATTCGCGCCAAGCTCGCGGCGCGATCACGGAC
>DASZJM010000136.1:0-3407 GCA_035948165.1 Candidatus Methylomirabilota bacterium | reverse complement strand
TGAGGCCCGCTGGGTGGCCGTCTCGGAGATCGCGACACTGCAGCCGACCTTCCCCGGCGATCGCTACTTCTTCGAGGAGATATTGACGGTGATGAGTTCCGGCCCGGCCCGTGATATCCAGGTCGCGTCAGCAAGTCGCGTCGATGATGAGCTGATCGCTGCCTTCAATCGGCTGATTCCGCAGCTGTCCCGGAGCGCGGTGGTGCCCACGCCCGACCTGATCCGCGAGATCGTGGACGCCCCGGCCACCACGGTGCTCGTTGCCCGAGATGGGCGAGACAGTGGCCGAATTGTCGGCCTGCTCACTCTGGTCGTCTTCCGGATTCCGACCGGGGTACGTGCCTGGATCGAGGACGTGGTGGTGGATGAGTCGGTCAGGGGGCGTGGGGTGGGCGAGGCGCTGAGCCAAGAGGCGATCCGGCAGGCGGTGGGGTTGGGCGCTCGCACGGTCGAGCTCACGTCAAGACCGTCACGCGAGGCGGCGAATCGGCTCTACCAGCGCCTCGGCTTCGTGCGGCGCGACAGCAACGTGTACCGCTACACTCCGTGACGGCGGGCTCCCTCGTTGACTAGCGCACTCGAGGCGTTCCCGGCGGAGGTCTGCCAGGAGTGCCGGTGACGGGAGGCGGCCTGAAGCCGTTCACCAAGGTTGCCGTGGTCGCCGGCGGGTACATCGCGGCCGTCCTCTTGGCGTCGGCGGCGGTTGCGGTCCGCATGGCGAGTACGAGCGGACCCGATGCGCAGGCCTCGAGCGGTATGTACGCGTTCGGAGACGCGTTTCTCTTCGTCGCGGTCCTCGCCGTGTGCGCGCTCGCGCCCACCGGCGCGGCGCTCTTCTTCCTCCGGCCCTACCGCCGCTTCTGGATCGGACTCGCGACGCTGGGGCTGGCGGTGGCGCTCACGGGCGTCGCGGCGGGAATCCTCTTCGCGGCCGGCCGGCATGAGACGGCGTCACCCATCGCGATGTGGGCCGGGCTCGCAGTGCTCCGGATGCTCGTGGCGCCACTGCTCGCGCTGACCTTTCTCGTGTGCGCGCTCTTCTCGCCGGACCGCTTCCCTCGGGTCACGCTTCTCACCGCGACCGTCATGGAGGTGGCGGTGAGCGCGTACGGAGGCTTTGTCTGGCTCGTCCCGATGATCTTCCTCCCGCGATGAAGGTGACGACCTGGCTGGTCGGAGGGAGCTGAGCTCATGCCGCTGGTCTTCGCGTATGGAACGCTCCAGGACGAGAAGGTGCAGATCGCCACGTTCGGCCGGCTGCTCCGCGGGCACCGGGACGAGCTGGTCGGCTTCGAGCTGTCGTCGGTGCGGATCGAGGACCCGAAGGTCGCGGCGGCGAGCGGTAAGACGCACCACGCGAACGTCACGTTCAACGGCCGCGACGACCAGCGCGTGAGCGGCATGGTCTTCGAGATCACCGACGCCGAGCTCGCCGTCGCCGACGGGTACGAGCGGGCGGCCGCCTACACGCGCATCACCGCGCGGCTCGCGTCCGGGGAGCACGCCTGGGTGTACGTCGACGCTCGCTCGGCTCCGGGGGCGCGGTGAACGCCCGCTTGACGAGGTATCCAGTATGGTGGATACTCATTCCACCATGGGAGAGACGCCCGACCTGAACGAACGGATCGCCGAGCGGGTGCGGAAGCTGCGCGCCGCGGAGGGCCTCTCGCTCGAGGCGCTGGCGACCCGGAGCGGGGTGAGCCGCTCGATGATCTCGCTGATCGAGCGCGGGGAGAGCAGCCCCACCGCGGTGGTGCTGGAGAAGCTCGCCGCGGGCCTCGGCGTCATGCTGGCCTCGCTCTTCGACGCGCCGGAGACCGCGCCGGCGCCGCCCGGTCCGGTGGCGAGGCGGGACGACCAGCCCCAGTGGCAGGACCCGGCCTCCGGCTACCTGCGGCGCAACGTCTCGCCGCCGGGCGTGCCGCAGCCGATGCAGATCGTCGACGTCCACTTCCCGCCCGGAGCGCGCGTCGCATTCGAGACCGGTCCGCGCGACCCGCGGGTGCACCAGCAGGTCTGGGTGCTCGAGGGCGCGATCGACGTCACGCTGGGCGCCGAGCGCCACCGGCTGCGCGAGGGCGATTGCCTGGCCATGCAGCTCGACCGGCCCACCATGTTCCACAACCCGACGCGAAAGCCCACGCGCTACGCGGTGGTGATCGCGTCCGACCCCTCGGTGAGACGATGACGACAACCACGTGGTCCCTGCGAAGGCTGCACGTGCTCGACGATGCTCAGATCGAGGGACTGGCCGACGTGCTGATCGACTGCGTCGAGGGCGGCGCGTCGGTGAGCTTCATGCATCCCCTGTCGCGCGAGCGCGCGGCCGCGTTCTGGCGGCGGGTGGGGAAGGGCGTGGCCGCGGGCGAGCGCGCGCTGATGATCGCCGAGGATGCGCGGGGCGTGTGCGGCACCGTGCAGCTCGTGCTCGATCAGCCCGAGAACCAGCCGCATCGGGCCGAGCTGGCGAAGATGCTGGTGCACCGGCGCGCCCGCCGCCAGGGGCTGGGGGCCGCGCTGATGCGGGCCGCCGAGGCCACCGCGCGCGAGTGCGGCAAGACGCTGCTGGTGCTCGACACCGCCAGCGCCGAGGCCGAGCGCCTCTACGAGCGCGAGGGCTGGGTCCGGGTGGGCGTCATTCCCGACTTCGCCCTGCTGCCGATGGGCGGCCTCTGCCCCACCACCGTGTTCTACCGCCACCTCGGCGGCTAGCCCGCGATGAAGCGGCTCTTCGCGGTCATTCGCTCGCGCGGCCCCGCCTGGGACCCGTCGCGCCCCCTCGAGGGGCAGCCGGACTGGCAGGGGCACGCGGTCTTCATGAACGGCCTCAAGGCCGAGGGGTTCGTGGTGCTGGGCGGCCCGCTGGAGGGAACCCCGGAGGTGCTGCTGATCATCCGCGCGCAGGACGAGGCGGAGATCCGCGCGCGGCTCGCGGCGGACCCGTGGAGCGCGAGCGATCTGCTGCGGGTGGATCGGGCGGTTCCGTGGACGCTGCGGCTCGGCTCGCTGGAGGATCCGAAGGGATAGCGACCGGCTGAAGGAGTGACGGTCCGGCGGGGGTCTCGTGGTAGAAGGGAGCATGCCGTCCTCCGACGGACCGTGAGGCGCGCTCGATGACCGCCCGGCTGACGGAGATCACCTACTATCGATGGGCCGCCGCCTTGCCCGTCGTGGCGCCCATCATCGCGTTCCTCGCGTATCGAGACGAGCCGACGCTCCGCCTGATCGACCGCGTCGCGATCCCGTTCTACGTCTCGGGGCTCGTCGGCGGCCCGGCCTACGTCCCGTTCGCCGCGGTCCTGCTGTGGTGGATCCGCAAGGAGCCGGTCGAGCGCTACCGGGCGATCTCGTGGATCGCCCCGCTGCTCTTCGTTCCCCCGTTCCTGCTCTACCTGTTCGTCACGCGG
>DASZJM010000135.1:0-6822 GCA_035948165.1 Candidatus Methylomirabilota bacterium | reverse complement strand
GCCGGGATGCGGGTGGTGGAGCCGGAGGACATGGAGGAGGCGGCGCGGCGCATCCACGTGATGGGCCCGCGCTACGTGCTGGTCAAGGGCGGCCACCTCAAGGGTGACGCGACCGATCTGCTCTGGAACGGGCGCGAGTTCACGCGCTTCACCGCGGCGCGGGTGGACTCCGCGAACACCCACGGCACCGGCTGCACCTTCTCGGCCGCGATCGCGGCGGGCCTCGCGCGGGGGCAGGCCCTCGGCGACGCGATCCGCTCGGCCAAGGCCTACGTGACCCGCGCCATCCGCGAGGGCTTCAAGGCCGGGCGCGGGGTGGGCCAGCTCCGCCACTTCATCCCCGACTGGTGATGGCCGACTCCGAGCCGATCGCCAGCGCGGGGACGCCGGGGGACGACGACGCCGGCCGGATGTCGTTCTTCGAGCACCTCACCGAGCTGCGGACCCGCATCATCTGGAGCCTGATCCCCGCCGCGGTCGGTCTCGGCGTCTCGCTCTACTTCACCACCAACGTGATGCGGTTCCTCTCGCGTCACCTCAAGACCGAGCTGGTCTTCACGACCCCGACCGAGGCCTTCTGGACCTACATGAAGGTCGCGATGATCATGGGCATCTTCATCGCGATGCCGGTCATCCTGTGGAACGTGTGGGCCTTCGTGGCCCCCGGGCTCCACAAGCACGAGCGCAAGTACGCGATGCCGTTCGTGCTCGTGGGCTCGCTCCTCTTCCTCTCGGGCGGCGCCTTCGCGATCTTCGTGATCATCCCGTTCGCCATCAACTTCCTGGTGAGCTTCGGGCAGGAGCAGGGCCTCAAGCCCATGATCACGATCTCGAGCTACATCGACTTCATCATCAAGTTCACGCTCGCCTTCGGGGTGGTGTTCGAGCTGCCGGTGGTGATCACGCTCCTCTCCATGCTCGGGATCGTGACCCCCCAGTTCCTCTCCAAGAACCGAAAGTACGCGATCCTGATCAACTTCATCATCGCGGCCATCCTCACCCCCACCCCCGACATCGTGAACCAGACTCTGATGGCGGGCCCCCTCTGCATCCTCTACGAGCTCGGCATCATCTCCGCGCGCATCTTCGGCCGGAAGAAGACGGCCCCGGCGGCCCCCAGCTCCGGGAGCTCCGCGACGTGAGCCCGCTCGAGTTCAGCTCGCTGGACCTGCCCGGGCCGGTCCGGCGCGGCATCCAGGACGCGGGCTTCGTGGCCGCCACCGCAATCCAGGAGGCGGCCCTGCCGCTGGCCCTGCGCGGCAAGGACGTGGCCGGGCAGTCGCAGACCGGCACCGGCAAGACCGCCGCGTTCCTGATCTCGGCCTTCACGCGCTGCCTCACCCATCCGGCCCCCGCCCGCTCCGGCGTCACGTCGCCGCGGGTGCTGATCATCGCCCCTACGCGGGAGCTGGTGGTGCAGATCGAGGCCGACGCGCGGTTGCTCGGCGCCCACACCGGCCTGCAGATCCTGTCCGTCTACGGGGGCATCGACTACAACAAGCAGCGCGACGCCCTGCGCGACGGGTGCGACATCCTGGTCGGCACCCCGGGCCGGCTCATCGACTATCTGAAGCAGCACATCTGGTCGCCGGGCAAGGTCGAGGTCCTCGTCATCGACGAGGCCGACCGCATGTTCGACATGGGCTTCATCGCCGACCTGCGCTTCATCCTGCGCCGGCTGCCCAAGCCGGAGAAGCGGCAGTCGTTCCTGTTCTCGGCCACGCTGTCGTTCCGGGTGCTGGAGCTGACCTGGGAGTTCATGAACAATCCGGCCCAGATCAGCATCACCCCGCAGCAGAAGACGGTGGAGAAGGCCGAGCAGGTGCTCTATCACGTCGGCCGCGAGGAGAAGTTCAACCTGCTGCTCGGGCTGCTGCGCCGCGAGGGGGGCAGCCGCATCCTGATCTTCTCCAATACCCGGGAGGAAGCGCGGCGGCTCGAGGATCGGCTGAGCCGCAACGGCTGGGAGGCACGCGCGCTCACCGGCGACGTGGACCAGAAGAAGCGGCTCAAGATCCTGAACGACTTCAAGGACGGGCAGCTGCCGATCCTGGTCGCCACCGACGTGGCCTCGCGCGGGCTGCACATCGAGGGCGTCAGCCACGTGGTCAACTGGGACCTGCCGCAGGACGCGGAGGACTACGTGCACCGCATCGGGCGCACCGCGCGCGCCGGCGCGGCGGGCAAGGCGATCAGCCTGGTCGACGAGGCGGGGGCGCTCGCGCTCGAGCCCATCGAGAAGTTCATCGCCCAGAAGATCCAGGTGGACTGGGCCGAGGACGACCTCTACCTGCCCGAGATCAAGCCCACCAGCGAGGAGCGTCGCCGCTACGCGGAGGAGAAGCGCCAGCGCATGGCCGCCCGCGGCGGTGGGCGCGGGGGCCCGGGGCGCCCGGGCAGTGGTGGCGGCGGTCGTCGCGACAGTCGCGGCCCCGGCCGAGGCCCGCGCCGCTAGCGAACTCCTCCCTCTCCCCTCCGGGGAGAGGGTAGGGTGAGGGGAGCCCCGTGACGACGACCCCCCACGTCGACCTCGCGCTCCCCGACGCCGAGCGGCTCCTCGCCGCCTCCCTCGCGGGCCCGTGGCGCGATCTTCTCTACGCGCCCGGCCCGGACTTCACCTCGCCGCTCGACGCGGGCGCCTATCGGGCGAGCTTCGTGATCGTGCGGGGCGACGGCGCGCCGATCCGCGTGACGTCGCGGGTGGCGACCGCGTTCGGCGGCGAGCTCTGCCGCCTGCGACTGGAGGCGCCCGCCCGGTACCGCGCGGAGGCGCTCGGCTCCTTCTTCGAGCCCGCGCGCACCGGAACGGTCTACACGCTCACCCCGGATCGTGAGGCCGGCGCGGCGCGCGCGCCCGCCCGCGCGGAGTGGCGCTACGACGGCCCCTCACTCGCGCCGCGGCTCGGCCGCGTCGGCCGCGTGCGCGTGCTCCGGGAGCGGGCGCGCGGGGCCGGCGCGTCGTGGACCGCCGACCGCGGTCTCGTGCTGACCGGCGCCGACGGGACGGAGTGCCTCCTGCTCGCGGTGAGCGAGCCGGAGGCGGCGCTCTTTCTCCCGACCCCCGGGCTCCACCGCGCCCTCCTCGAGCCCGACCGCGCGTTGCAACCCGGCGTCACCGTGCGCGATCTGCTGGGTCACGGCGAGCGGGACGGCGACCTCGACGTGACGGCGGAGTTACATCCTCTCTGACAGTGGCACGGTCGCCGGATGGGGTGTACGGTGCCCGTATCACGCCACACCCCGAAAGGAGGAGAACCAATGCCGACCAAGACTGCATCCGCCAGCCCCGGGACGAAGTCCGCCAAGGTCAAACCGATTCCGACCGGGTATCACGCGATCACCCCGTACCTGATCATCGACGGCGCCGCGCGCGCCATCGAGTTCTACCAACGGGCCTTCGACGCGAAGGAGATGCTGCGCATCCCCGCGCCGAACGATCGCATCGGGCACGCCGAGATCAAGGTGGGCGACTCGGTGATCATGCTCGCCGACGAGCATCCCGAGATGGACGCGCGCGCCCCCGAGCACTTCGGCGGCTCGCCGGTGAGCCTGCTGCTCTACGTCACCGACGTGGACAAGCAGTTCAAGCAGGCGCTCGACGCGGGCGCCACCGAGGTCCGGCCGGTGGCCGACCAGTTCTACGGCGACCGCTCGGGCACCCTGAAGGACCCCTTCGGCCACAGCTGGCATCTCTCCACCCACAAGGAAGACGTCAGCATGGACGAAATGGCCCGCCGCATGGCCGCAATGAAGCAGTAGCACCACCCATTTCGAGACGCGGGAGGAAGCGGGCGCGTGGATGGCGCGCTCGTTTCCTCTGCGCGTCGGGGGGCGGCGCCGGCCTAGAAGCGGCGGCGGCCGCTGAGGGATTTCTTGCGGAGGCGGAGGGACTTCGGGGTGATCTCGAGGAGCTCGTCCTCGCGGATCCACTCGATCGACTGCTCGAGGTTCATCAGGTGCGGGGGAGTGAGGCGCACCGCCTCGTCCGAGGTGGACGAGCGCACGTTGGTGAGCTTCTTCTCCTTGGTGATGTTCACGTCGAGGTCGTTGTCCCGCGCGTTCTCGCCCACCACCTGGCCCTCGTAGACCGGCTCGCCGGGGCCCAGGAAGAGGATGCCGCGCGGCTGGAGGTGGTCGATCGCGTACGCGGTAGTCTTCCCGGCGCGGTCGGCGACCATCGCGCCGCTGGCCCGGTGGGGGATGTCGCCCTGCCAGTCGGCGTAGCCGTCGAAGAGGTGGTTGAGGAGCCCGGTGCCGCGGGTGTCGGTGAGGAACTCCGAGCGGTAGCCGATCAACCCGCGAGACGGGATGCGGTACTCGAGCCGGACCCGGCCGGTGCCGTGATTGACCATCTTCACCATCTGGCCCTTGCGGGGCCCGAGCTTCTGGGTGACCGCGCCGATGAACTCGTCGGGCACGTCCACCACCAGGTGCTCCATCGGCTCGAGGGTCTTGCCGTTCTCCTCGTGAGTGATGATCTGGGGCTTGGAGACCTCCATCTCGTAGCCCTCGCGCCGCATCATCTCGATGAGGATCGCGAGCTGGAGCTCGCCGCGCCCGGAGACTTTGAAGGTGTCGGGCGAGTCGGTCTCGTCCACCCGCAGGGCCACGTTGCTCCGCTTCTCCCGCCAGAGCCGCTCGCGGAGCTGGGTGGAGGTGACGAACTTGCCCTCCTTGCCCGCGAAGGGCGAGACGTTGGAGGAGAAGAGCATGGCCACGGTGGGCTCGTCGATGTGCATGACCGGCAGCGCGATCGGCTTCTCGGGATCGGCGATGGTCTCGCCGATCTCCATCGCCTCGATGCCCGCCACCGCCACGATGTCCCCCGCGGAGGCCTCGGGCACCTCCACCCGCTTGAGGCCCTCGTAGCCGTAGAGCACGGTGATCTTGGCGTTCTCGACGCTGCCGTCGCGGTGGACCACCGCGACCCGGTCGTACTGGCGCACCCGGCCGTTGACGATGCGGCCGATGATCAGCCGTCCCACGTAGTCGTCCCAGTCGAGCGAGGCGGCCCGGAGCTGGAGCCCGTGCCCCTCGTCGAACTGGGGGGCGGGGATCGTCTCGAGCAGCGTCTCGAAGAGCGGGGCCAGGGTCTTGGACTCGTCGGTGAGCGACCGCTTGGCGATGCCCTTGCGGGCGTCGGTGTAGAGCACCGGGAACTCGAGCTGCTCCACCGCCGCGTCCAGATCGATGAAGAGGTCGTAGACCTCGTCGAGCACCTCGGCGGCGCGGGCGTCCTGGCGGTCGATCTTGTTGATGACCACCACCGGGGTGAGCCCGGCCTCGAGCGCCTTCTTCAGCACGAAGCGGGTCTGGGGCAGTGGCCCCTCCGCCGCATCCACCAGCAGCAGCACCCCGTCCACGAGGGTCAGGGTCCGCTCGACCTCGCCCCCGAAGTCGGCGTGGCCGGGCGTGTCCACGATGTTGATCTTCACGCCCTGGTAGTGGATGGCCGTGTTCTTGGCCATGATCGTGATGCCCTTCTCACGCTCCAGGTCGATCGAGTCCATCACCCGCTCGGCCACGTGCTCGTTGGCGCGGAAAATGCCGGACTGCCACAGCATGGCGTCCACGAGGGTGGTCTTGCCGTGGTCGACGTGGGCGATGATCGCGACGTTACGGATATCGGGGCGCTGCGGCATGCCTTTCACTCTACCACGGATGCAGTGGCGGACCAGCGCGACGCTGGGGCATAATGATCCGTCCACTCGCTTCTCCACGTCAAGGAGGATTCAATTGGTGAAGGCTCGCATGGCCACCATCGCGCTCGTCGCGCTGCTCGCCGCGCTCCTGCTGCCCGCGCCCGGCTCGATCAGGCCGGCCGGCGCGCAACAGCCCACGACCCCCGCTGCTCCCACGACACCCGCTACCAAGGACGCGCCCGCCAAGGACGCGCCCAAAGGAGGGAAGAAGGTGAAACAGTCCGCGGTCATCACCATGGAGAAGGGCGGGGAGATCAACATCGAGTTCTTTCCGGAGGACGCGCCCAAGACGGTGGAGAACTTCGTGACGCTGGCCAAGAAGGGCTTCTACGACGGGGTCACCTTCCACCGGGTCGAGCCCAACTTCGTGGTGCAGGGCGGCGATCCCAAGGGCAACGGGACCGGCGGCCCGGGCTACACCATCAAGGACGAGTTCAACAAGCAGAAGCACGTCCGTGGGGTGGTGGCGATGGCCCGCACTCAGGCCCCCAACTCGGCGGGCAGCCAGTTTTACATCACGCTGGCGCCGGCCCACTTCCTCGACAGTCAGTACACCGTCTTCGGCCGGGTCACCTCCGGCATGGACGTGGTCGACAAGATCAAGGTGGGCGACAAGATGAAGTCGGTGAAGATCATCGAGGCCGCCCAGTAGCGCCATGGCCTGGTCGCTCCTCATCCGGAACGGCACGGTGGTGGACGGCAGTGGCGCCCCCGCGCGCGCCGCCGACGTGGCGGTCGAGGGTGATCGAATCGCCGCGGTGGGCCCGGCCCTGGCCGGCGAGGCGGCGCGGGTGATCGACGCCCGGGGCCTGATGGTGACCCCGGGGTTCATCGACGCCCACTCGCACTCGGACCTGGTCTACGACAAGTGCCCGTCGGCCGAGTCGAAGGTGCGGCAGGGCGTGACCACCGAGGTGGTGGGCATGTGCAGCTTCTCGCCCGCGCCGGTCGCGCCGGGCCGGGCAGAGCTGGTGCAGGAGTGGGCCGGCGGCATCGGGGGCAAGATCCCCATCACCTGGAGCACCTTCGGCGAGTACCTCGATCACCTGCGCGGCCTCGGCCCCACCGTCAACATCGCGCAGTTCGTGGGGCACGGCGCGCTCCGCCTGGCCGCGGTCGG
>DASZJM010000134.1:0-7564 GCA_035948165.1 Candidatus Methylomirabilota bacterium | reverse complement strand
CCAGCCGTCGGCCGCGAACGCCTTGGCGGTCTCCTCCGGCTTCCGGTAGTAGCCGGCGGTCACCAGCCGGCCGCGGAGCCAGAGCTCGCCCTCGGCGTCGACCGGCTGATCGCGGCCGGTGTCCGGGTCGACCACGCGCGCCTCGAGGCCGTCGGCGGGCCAAATCCCCGCGGTGGCGAGGCTCTCGGGCGACTCGTCGAGGTCGTGCACGAGCGCCATCGCGTTGACCTCGGTCATGCCGTAGGGCTGGAAGCCCAGGCGCAGCCCGAGCCGCTCGACGACCGCCTGGAAGAGCCCCTCCACGCCGCCGCCGGTGGCCGCGAAGCCGCCGGTGCGCAGGCGCGAGCGATCGCGCTTGGCGAGGTCGGGATGCTCGAGCATCGGCACCGCCATCGCGTCGACCCCGTTCCACACCGTGATGCGCTCGTCCTCCATCAGGCGCAGGGCCACCCCCGGCTCGAAGGTCTCCATCAGGACGAGGGTGGCCCCATGGGTGAAGGTGGAGAGCGGGATGCAGAGGCCGCCCCAGGTGCCGGAGAGCGGCAGGGCGTGCAGCACGCGATCGTCCACGGTCAGGCGCAACACCGCGCCGCACCACCAGCCGTGCGGCAGGCAGTTGCGGTGGGTGATCACCGCGCCCTTGGGGAACGACGTGGTCCCCGACGTGTAGAGGATGGTGAGCGGATCGTCGGGCGCGACCGCGACGCGGGCGGCGTCGAGCGCGGCCGCGGTCTCGGGCTCGTCGCCCACCTCCACGAGGTCGCGCCAGGGCAGGCAGCCCGGATACGGGTCGTCGGCGTGGACGATCACGCGGCGGAGCATCGGGAACTCCGCGACGTCGAGCTCGCCGGGGACGGAGCTCGCCAGATCGGGCAGCACGTCGGCGAGCGTCTCGAGGTAGTCGACCGGTCCCGCGTGGTCGGCGCACACGAGCGTGGTCGCGTCGGACTGGTGCAGGATGTAGCGCAGCTCGTGCGCCTTGTACCGGGTGTTGAGCGCCACCACCACCGCGCCGATGAGCGCGCAGCCGTACTGGAGCGCGAGCCACTCGGGGCGGTTGGGCATCCACAGGGCGACCTTGTCGTCCTTCCGCACTCCGCCGGCGAGCAGCCCGCGCGCGAGGCGCTGGGCGTCGCGGTAGAGCTCGGCGTAACCGATGCGCCGGTCGGGCGCGACGATCGCCTCGCGGTCGCCGAAGCGCGCGGCCTGCGTCGCCAGCATGTCGCCCACCGTCGTGTGCAGGAACGGATTGCCCTCGCCGGACGGCAACATGGGCCACATGCTAGCACCCGCCGCGGAGCGGGGCTTTACAGCGCGGCCCAGATGTGGAAGATGAGAGGCACATGAGGTGCCAGGACGTGCGTCGGGCCCTGCCGCTCCTCGTCGAGGGAGAGATGCCCCTCACGGAGTGGGCCTTCCTCGAGATGCACCTGGCAAAATGTTCCGAGTGCGCCTCCGACCTGGAGCGACACCGGGACCAGGCTGCCGCGCGCGCCCGTTCGCGTCGGCGCACCTCGACCGCGGTGGCCCTCGTGGCGACTGCGGTGGTCCTGGTGGTGGCCGGCGCCGGGTTCTACCTCTACGAGGCGAGCCTGCCCGACGCCTATCGTCCCGGCCTCGTGCGCTCGCCGCTGCGGCCGGCGCCGCCGATGACTGTCACCCCGGTGTCGCCTCCCGTGGCCGCGCCGAGCCCGGTCGCGCCACCTGTCACGCGCCCGACACCTGTCGCCGCTCCGCCCGTGCCGCCTGTCACGCGTCCGACACCGGCCGCCGCTCCGCCTGTGCCCGCACCGCCCGCCCGGGTGGCCGAGCCCGCCATCCCGCCGCCGGAGCGGATCCCCGCGGCCGCCTCGGCGACGGTGCCGCGCCCGGTGCGGATCCCCGCGCCCCGGCCGACGGAGCCGGCGGCCGAGGAGCGGATGCCGACGCAGGGGCGCGTGCCCGCCGCCGCGATCACTGCGGGGCCGGGAGCGGAGGCGATGCCGACGCAGGGCGTGGGGCGCCCCTCGCACACCCGGGAGTGAGCCGGCGCCCGACGCGAGCGGTGGTGAGCGGGCTCAGGCGCGCTCGGGCTGGCTCTTGAGGTACTTGGCGACCGCGTCGAGGAGCAGCCCGAGGGCTTCCTTCTCGGTGCGGCCGGTCACGCTCACGTCGGGATAGAGCACCGCGGTGGCCCGATAGAGCCCGCCCTCTTCCTGCACGACCTCTACTTCGAGCCTCACGGGCGGCTCGCGCGGGCGCGCTCGGCCAGGAACAGGTAGCGCGAGAGGCTGAAGAAGTACTCGCCGCGCACCGCCTGGGCCCGCACGTCCTCGGCCCAGCGCGCGGCCTCGTCCTCGGTGATGCCGCCGCGATTGGCCACGAAGCGGGACACCACGTCGATCATGCCCGGGCTGTAGGTCTGCTCGCTCGCCTCCACGTTGACCACCGGGATCAAGGTCACGCTCTTGAGCGAGAAGCCGGTGCGCCGCAGCAGCTCCGGGAGGCGCGCGGGCAGGTGGGGGTGCGCGAAGCGCTGCTCCCACGCCTGGAGCACCCGGGTGGTCCGCTCGCGGTCACCGGAGTGCCACACGCAGGACTCCCAGTCCGTGTCGAGCACCGCGAGCCGACCGCGCGGCTTCAGCACGCGCGACGCCTCGGCCAGGCCCCGCTCGACGTCCGGCATGTACTCGTAGACCTGCATGGCGGTGACGAAGTCGAAGGTGCCGGGCGCGAAGGGCAGCGCCTCGGCGTCCGACTGCCGGAACTCGGTGCGGCCGGTCACCGCGTCGTGACGGGCGCGCTCCTCGCAGGCCGCGATCATGGCCGGGACCGAGTCCACGCCCACGACGCGCCCGGTCGGGCCGACGTCGCGGGCCAGCTCGCACGACAGCAGGCCGAAGCCGCAGCCGATGTCCAGACCGCGCTCGCCGCTGCGGGGCGCCACGATGGCGCGGACGCGCGCCCGCTGCTCGGCGACGTCGGGGGTGGAGCGAGAAGGATCGGCCGGGGCCGGGCTCGCGGTTGGCACCCGGGCACGCTACCAGCGGACGCCCACCACGTCAACCGTCCCGCGCTCACACACCAATCCGCGCCCGCCCGGGCTACTCCGTCCCCGCCGCGCGGCGCACCTGCGTGAGGACCTGCAGCACGACCTGCCGCATGTCGGTCAGGTTGAACGGCTTCTCGAGCGCGGGCTCGCCGGTCTCGGCGAGGAAGCTCGCGTACTCGTCGATGCCGGTGTTGGCGCTCATGAAGATGACGCGCGGCGGGTGATCGGGGTAACGCTCGCGCAGGGCGCGGTAGAGCTCGGGGCCCTCGAGGCCGGGCATGCGCAGGTCGGTCACCACCAGGTCGTAGCGGCGCTCCTGGGCCCGGCGCAGGCCCTCTGCGCCGTCGACCGCGCTGTCCACCTCGTGCCCGTCGCGCTTCAGCACCTCCACGAGCACGTCGCGCAGGTTGTCCTCGTCGTCCACCACGAGGATCAGGTGGCGCGCCATCTCAGGTGCGGGCGTCGAGGATGGCCTGGGCGATCAGCCGTGCGCCTTCGTAGCAGCGCTCGGGCGACTCGAAGCTGAAGGCGAGGCGGATGAAGCGCTCGCCGCCTCCGTTGGGGAAGAACGACGGCCCCGCGGTGTACTGCACGCGCGCCTTCACCGCGCCCTCGTAGAGCTTGCCGGTGTCGGTGCCGGTGGGGAGCTTGATCCAGATGAAGAAGCCGCCCTCGGGCTTGCTGATCTCGACGTCGGTGTCCTTCAGGGCCTCCCACAGCCCGCGCAGCATCGCGTCGCGCTTGGCGCGGTACACGTTGACGAGCAGGGCCACGTGGGGAGCGAGGTGGTCGCGCAGGAAGTAGGTAGCCACCCGCGAGGCGAAGGGATTGACCCCGCCCCCGAAGAGGAACCCCTGGAAGGCGGGGATCATCTCCTTGGGCGCGCAGAGCCAGCCGAGCCGGAAGCCCGCGCCCAGGATCTTGGACACGGTGCCCGCGCGCATCACCCGCCCCCCGCCGTCGAGGGCGTAGAGCGACGGCAGGTGCTCGCCCTCGAAGCGCAGCTCGCCGTAGGCGTCGTCCTCGAGGATCAGGGTGTCGTGCTCGTGGGCCAGATCGATCAGCTCCCGGCGCCGGCGCAGGGAGAGGGTCGGCCCGGAGGGATTCTGGAAGTTCACGATGGTGTAGATGAGCTTGCAGCGGCGGCCCTGCGCGCGGAGACGCTCGAGGTGCTGGCGCGCCACCTCGACCACGAGGCCGTCTCCGTCCACCGGCACGTCCAGCACCTCCGGGCCGTGGCGGCGAATGGTCTGGAGCGTGCCCGAGAAGGTGGGCGCCTCCGACAGGATCACGTCGCCCGGGTCGACGAAGGCGCTGAACGCGAGCGAGAGCGCGTGGCCGGAGCCGTTCGAGATGATGATGTTCTCCGGGCCGACCTTGAGGCCCTCGAAGAGCCCGTACTTGTGGCACACCAGCTCGCGCAGGCCGCGGTAGCCCTGGGGTTCGCCGTAGGTGAGGGCCTCGGCGCCCTCCGCCTTGATCATCCGGGCGGTCGCGTCGACGAGCCCGTCGTAGGGAAACGACGCGGGGTCCGGGAAGCCGCCGCCGAATTCGTAGAGCGCGTTGGTGACCGGCCGCGCAGCGGACGGGGCGCCCCAGCCGATGCGGGCGCGACTGGACAGGAGCTCGACGAAGGAGTCGGGGGCGGTGGTCATCGGATGGCTCTCAGCGCTTCTTGGGCGGTGGCGAGTAGGTGGTGAGCACGTTGACGAAGGGGCGGGCGCTGGCCGGGACCGCGTAGCGACCGTTGAGCAGCACATCGCGGGAGTCGGCCTTCGCCCCGTAGAGGGTGCGGATCGCGGAGCCGTCCGGCTGCACGGTGGCGCCCTCGAACGAGGCGCCCGCGAAGAAGCCGGTGGACCGGGCGTAGGAGAAGATCTCGGCCTTGAAGGTGCCGTCGGTGTTGGCTGCCTCGTGCAGGCTCTTGGGGCCGGCGGTGAGCGAGACGTCACCGCCGAGGGTGGTCTCGCTCTTGAGCAGGCTCTCGATGCCCTTCTCGGTCATGACCACGAGGACCAGGTCGATGACCTGGCCGCCGAGCTGCAGGCCGAAGCTGCCGCCGCCCACCGTGAAGAAGGCGGGCGGGCTCCAATGGCCGTCTCCCACGCGCTTGACGCTCATCACGCCCTCGCCGTGGCGGCCGCCCACGATCACCGCGCCCTTCTTGACGCCAGGGAAGACCGCGATCGCGCGGGCCCGGGCGAGCATCTCGCGTGGGATGTCGGTGTCCTGCTTACCGCTGGCCATCTCGGAGAGCACCGCGGTCGCCTTGCGCAGCCGCTCGGCCAGCTCGCCGGGGCTGTCGGCCCGCGCCCCGGCCGCCGTTGCCAGCGCGCCCAGCACGGCCAGGACGATACCCCGGCGGATCGTCGTCATCGAATGACGATTCTAGCCCATTTTCCGTCCGGCGGGCTAGGCGACGATCTTCTTCTCGCGCAGGCTCCGGATCTCCGCGGCGGACACGCCGAGCTCGCCCAGCACCTGGTCGGTGTGCTCGCCCGAGTAGGGCGCCACCGTCCGCATGGTTCCCGGGGTGTCGGAGAGCTTGATGGGCTGGCCGAACTGCTTCACGATCCCGTGCACCGGGTGGCGCATCTCGACGATCATCTCGCGGGCCTGGACCTGCGGATCGGCGACCACCTCTTCCGGCTCGTAGACCTTGCCCACGCAGACGTCGGCCTTGACCAGGAAGTCGTACCACTCGTCGCGGGTGCGGGTCTTGATGATGGCCTCGATCTGCTCGCGGCACTGCACCTCCTCCGCGTTGGCCGCGCGCACGAACTGATCCGACTTCCGCGCGAACTTCACGAAGTCGGGGCGCTCGATGGCCTTGCAGAAGTTCTCCCACAGCCACGGCTCGGTGCAGCCGATGGTGAGGTGCTTGCGGTCCTTGGTCTCGTAGACCGCGTAGTACGGATAGGAGCCGCCCAGGAAGCCCTCGCCGCGCTTGGGCGCCATGCCGTCGCTCCAGAAGAAGCGCATGTTGGGCGTGGCCGCGAGCAGGGCCAGCGAGGTGTCGAGGTAGGACACGTCCACGTGCTGGCCGCGGCCGGTCCGCTCGCGCGCGAAGAGCGCCATCATGATGCCGAGGGCGCCGTGCATGCTGGCCCCGCCGTAGTCGGCGACCAGGTTGAGGGGGAAGATCGGCTTGCGGTCCGGCTCCCCGATCAGGTTCAGCACCCCGGCGAGGGAGAGATAGTTGCCGTCGTGGGCCGGGTAGTCCTTGTAGGGGCCGTTGTGGCCGAAGCCGGAGAGCGAGCAGTAGACCAGGCGCGGGTTCGCGGCGGAGAGCGTCGCGTAGTCGGCGCCGAGCCGCTTCATGACGCCGGGCCGGAAGCCCTCCACGATGACGTCGGCGGTGGCCGCGAGCTTGCCGAAGATCGCCTGGGCCTCCGGCGCCTTCATGTTGAGCGCGAGCGACCGCTTGTTGCGGTTCACGTAGGCGAAGGCGGCGCGCCGCTTGGTGGCCGCGTCCTCGGTGGTCTCGGGCGGGGTCTCGACCTTCAGCACGTCCGCTCCCATGTCGGCGAGGAACATCCCGGGCATCTCGGCGGGCGGCACCCGCGCCATCTCCAGCACCTTGATTCCGTCCAGCACGCCCATGGCGATCTCCGCTCCCCCTCTCCCCTCAGGGGAGAGGGCAGGGTGAGGGGTGGTACAGAGGGTGGTCTACTTGTACGCGTCCGGCGCCTTGATCGCCCGCGCCCAGAAGACCGGGTCGTGGCTCGGGAAGATACGTCCCCCGGTGAGTCGCGCGAGGGTCTTGAGGCGCTGGATCGAGTGCATCGCCCGCGTCGGGTCCCACACGACGCCGGGCGGGATCTCCTCGTCGATCGACCGCTGCCAGTAGCAGCAGTCCCCGGCCAGGATGACGGGGCCGGTCACCGGCAGCTGGACGAGCAGCGACTGGTGCCCGGGAGTATGGCCGTCGCTGCGCAGCGCGGTCACCCCGGGCACCAGCTCCGCGTCGCCGTCGAGCAGGCGCCAGCGGTAGCCGGGCAGGTCGAAGTTCTTGCGGTAGTAGAACGAGGCGAAGAAGGCGGCCGGGTACTGGGCGTAGGCGAACTCGTCCTTCTGCACCACCAGCTCGGAGGTGTCGAAGATCGCCGCGCCGCCCGCGTGGTCGAAGTGCAGGTGGCTGATCACCACCAGGTCCACGTCCTTGGGCTCGAGCCCGATGGACTCGAGCCGGTGCACGAGCAGGTCGTCGTCCGCGAAGCGGGCGAGGGGATCCTGCCGCAGCAGGCCGGGGACCGCGCGTGGCGAGATGCCGGTGTCGAAGAGGATCACCGCGTCGTCGGTCCGGACCAGGTAGCAGGTGACCGGGATCGCCACCCGCTCGGCAGAGCGCTCGCCGTAGAAGAGCCCGGTGCGCTCGAACCCGAGGAAGCCGTTCTGCAGCGCGTAGAGCGCCTTGACCGCCATCGATCAGGCGCGGGACTTGACGGGACGGCGGGCGCGCGCCGCCTTCGGGCGGGCCGCGGGCTCGGGCTCCATCGGGTCGTACACCCAGATCTTGTTCGAGGCGGAGAG
>DASZJM010000133.1:0-9118 GCA_035948165.1 Candidatus Methylomirabilota bacterium | reverse complement strand
TGGAACGCGGGCAGGAGCGCGACTCCGAAGGACTGGACCTGGCCGAGCAGCAGCGAGCCCACGATGGCGCCGGTGAAGCTGCCGAGCCCGCCGATGACGATGGCGATGAAGGCGTCGAGCACGATCCCCGCCCCCATCTGGGGCGAGAGGCTGGTCATGGCGCCGAGGATCACGCCGGCCGCGGCGGCCAGCCCCGAGCCCAGCGCGAACACCACGGTGTTGAGACGCTGGGTGTCGACGCCCAGGACCGCCGCCATCACCGGATCCTGGGTGGCGGCCCGGATCGACAGGCCGAGCGAGGTGCGCTCGACCACGAGCCACACCCCGGCCGCGAGCACCGCCGCGGCGGCGAGGGCGAAGAGCCAGTAAGTGGGAAACGTGATGCGGCCGAGCGCCACCGCGCCGGCGAGCCGGGCGGGCCGGTCGAGCGAGACGATGTCCGCGCCCCACAGGACCTTGGCCGAGCCCTCGAAGAAGAGGGACAGGCCGAAGGTGAGCAAGAGCGGCAGCAGGTGCGAGAGCGGATAGCGCTCGCGCAGCGGCCGCAGGAGCCAGCGCTCCACCGCCGCGCCCAGCAGCGCGATCACCGGCGGCGCGACGGCCAGGCCCAGCCAGAAGCCGCCCAGGTGGCGGGAGACCATCAGGGCCGCGTAGGCGCCGAGCATGAAGAGCGCGCTGTGGGCGAAGTTGATGACCCCCATCATGCCGAACACCAGCGTGAGGCCGGTGGCGACCAGGACCAGGTTCACCCCGACGGTGAGCCCCATGAGGAGCTGGGTCAGGATCGCCTCGAGCGACATGCGGAGGACCTACCGGGGCCTCACAGCACGCAGCCCATGTCCGGGTGCCGCACGTCCTTGAGGACGTCGATCACCACGTGCCGCGGCGGGCCGCCCTGCACGGTGCGCAGGTGGATGTCCGAGATCGGGTTGTGGTTCTTCGGATCGAAGCGGAGCGCCCCGCGGGGGCTGTCGATCCGCATGTCGGTGATGATCTGGATCAGGCGCTCCTTGTTCTCCACGTCCCCCTTGGTCTCGCGCAGGGCCCCGAAGAGGGCCTGGGCCGCGTCGTAGCCCGCGCACAGGAAGTGGTCGGGCTCCTTACCCGCGTCCTTGCAGAGCTTCACGAAGGCGCGGTTCTTGGGGATGTCGTAGCTCGGGGTGTAGTAGGAGTTGGAGTAGACGCCGATCGCGGCGTCGCCCTGCGCGCTCAGCACGTCCTCCGAGACCAGGTTCGACGGCCCGATGACCTTGATCGCGCCCTTCAGCCCGAAGTCGGCGTACTGCTTGATGAACGCCACCGCGTCGCTGCCCGCGAAGTTGGCGAACACGAACTGGGGCTTCGCGTCCTTGATGGCCGGGAAGTAGGGCGCGTAGTTGGTGTTGTTGAACGGGGGAAACGACTCGCCGACCACGGTGCCGCCCGCCTCGGTGAACGCCTTCTTGAAGTGGGCGGCCGACTGCTGGCCGAAGGCGAAGTTGAACACGCAGATGTAGGCGCGGTCGCCGAGCTTGGCCTTGGTCCAGGGCCCGAGCGGCGCGGCCGACTGCCAGGCGCTGTTCGAGAAGCGGAAGTGGTAGCGCGAGCAGCCCTGCTCGGCGAGCAGGTCGTTGGTGGCGATGGGGTTCAGCCAGAGCTTCTTGGCGTCCACGATGGGGTTGCGGATGGCCGCCGCGACCCCGCTGTGGATGGTGCCGACGATCACGTCCACCTCGTCGCGGTCGATGAGCTTGCGCACCTTGCTCACCCCCACGCTCGGGTCCGCGGTGTCGTCCTCCTTGATGATGGTGTAGGAGCGGCCCGCGATGGTGGGCCCCGCCTCCTTGGCCCCGAGCATGAAGCCGGCGAAGGTGTTCTCGCCCAGCACCGCGAAGGCCTTCGAGAACGGGAGTAGCACCCCGATCTTGATGGGATCGGCTCCGCGCGCCGCGCGCGGGAGCAGCGCGGCCCCGAGGCCCGCCGCGGTCGTGGTCGTGATGAAGCGTCGTCGGTTCATCGTGTCCTCCTCCGGGAGAAAGAGTGAGTGATCAGGTGGCGCCGAGGAAGCGGGCCTGGATCTCGTGGTCGCGCCGCAGGGCCTCCGCCGGCCCCTCGAACTGGATGCGGCCCTGGTCGAGCACGTAGCAGCGCGACGCCACCGCGAGGGCCACCTCGAGCTCCTGCTCCACCAGCAGGATGGTGACCCCGTCCCGGTTGATCCGCTGCAGGATGTCCATCAGCGCGTCGACCAGCGTCGGCATGAGGCCGCCGGACAGCTCGTCGATCAGCATCAGGTCCGGCCGCGTGAGGAAGCCGCGCGCCAGCGCGAGCATCTGCTGCTCGCCGCCGGAGAGGTTCTGCCCCGCCTGATCGAGGCGCTCGCGGAGCCGCGGGAAGTACTCGAGCACGCGGTCGAGCGCGGTGCGGTCGCCCGCGCCGCGCGCGAGGCCGGCCACCCGCAGGTTCTCCGCCACCGTGAGGCGCGGGAAGATGCGCCGGTCCTCGGGGACGAGGGTCATGCCCCGCCGCGCGATCCGGTGGGTGGGGAGCCGCGTCACCTCCGTCCCGTCCAGGTGCACGTGGCCGCGCCGGGCGGGGACGATGCCCATGATGGTCTTGAGCAGGGTGGTCTTCCCCGCCCCGTTGCGTCCCACCAGCGCGACGGTCTCGCCGCGCGCGACCGACAGGCTCACGCCCTGCACGACGTGACTCGGCCCGTAGTAGCTGTGCACGTCCTCGAGGCGCAGCATCGCGGCGGCTCAGGCCGGCGCGACGGCGGGTCGCGCCCGCGCCCGGCCCAGGTAGACCTCCTGGACGCGATCGTCGGCGCGGATCTGCTCCGGGGTGCCCTCGGCGAGCACCGCGCCCTGGTGCAGCACCGTGATGCGATCCGAGATCGTCATCACCACCTTCATCTTGTGCTCGACCACGATCACCGCCCGCCCGGTGGCGATGCGCCGGATCAGCGCGATCGTGCGCTCCGTCTCCTCGGGGCTCATGCCCGCGGTGGGCTCGTCGAGCAGGAGCAGGCGCGGCCGGCACGCCAGCGCGATGGCCACCTCGAGGTGCCGCTGCAGACCGTGACCCAGGTGGGTGGCGAGGAGGTCGGCCTTGCCGTCGAGCTCGACCGCGCGCAGGATCTCGCGGGTCTCGTCGGCCAGCGCGGGCAGCCGGTCGGCGCGGGCCCAGCAGTTCATCACGCTCCGCCGGCACTGGGCCGCCACGCGGACGTTCTCCCACACCGTCAGATGCGGGAAGACGGTGGTGACCTGGTAGGACTTGGCGATCCCGCGCTGCGAGCGCGCGAACTGGGGAAGCCCGGTCACGTCCTGTCCGTCGAAGAGGACGCGGCCCGAGCTGGGCGGCAGCTCGCCCGCGATCAGCTTGAAGAACGTGCTCTTGCCCGCGCCGTTGGGGCCGATGACCGAGCGCAGCTCGCCGGCGTGCACCTCGAAATCCACCGCGTTCACGGCCAGCAGACGGCCGAAGCTCCGGGTGAGCTTCTCGGTGCGCAGGATGGTGGGCGGGGCCAGGTCGTCGCTCCTCGTCGAGAACGCCTAGTACCCTACGGGATCGCCTCCGGCAACGCAAACGGTCCCCGGACGGCAGAGCGGCCAGAAGCGGCCCGACGACCTCCCCCCGAGAACGCAAACGTTGCGTCGGCGAGTGGTCATCATTTCGCCACAGAGCGCATGCTTTGCGTACTCGAAGCGACACGCGGCTCCGCCGACGGGCGGCGGCGCGCTCCGAGAGAACTCGAGTGTTCGAAAACGCGGAATCGAATTGACACGACCGGACGCGTCCCCCTACACTCAGCGAACTCACCTCGATGAAATCCAAGATCTGGAGATCGAACATGATCTGGCTCGGTACGCTCTGGCTGGTGCTCGCCTTCGCCTCGATGGCCTGGGCGGCCCCGATCTACACGACGAACTTCTCCGCCGACGAGAACCCGATCTCGGAGAGTGGAGCCTGGAGTCACATCAGCCCCCTGTGGGCGAGCGTGCAGACCAGCGGGGGCCTCGCGTTCGGGACACAGGTCGGCAACCTCGCAAACCCGGCCGCGTTCAACGACTCGAACGCCAACCTCTCCGGGTTCTCGCCGAACGTGACGATCACCGCGACCGTGCATCTGGCCGCCGACATCGCGGCCGGGCAGACTCACGAGGTCGAGCTGCTCTTCCGCATGGGCGGCGACGCGACCCATACGCGCGGCTACGAGATGAGCTTCGACACCGGCGGCAACGTGACCCTGGTCCGGTGGAACGGTGACCTTGGCAACTACACGTTCGTCAACCACACTGGTGGCGAGAACACCCAGGTGGGCGGCCTGAAGAACGGCGACACCATCTCGGCCAAGGCCTCCGGCAACACCTTCACCGCCTCGGTGAACGGCGTGCAGATCTACTCGGCCATCGATGACACCTGGACGGACGGCCAGCCCGGGATCGGGTTCTTCATCCGGAACGAAGTGGCCGCGGACGCCGCGTTCAACTCGAAGTACGCGTTCTCGAGCCTCACCGTCGTGGACAACGCAACCGGACAGGGGCCGACTGGACCCACCGACCCGACCGATCCCACGACGCCTTCGGGCCCCCCGGGCGGGGATCCGGCTCCGCCGCTGGCGGCGACGCCCGAGCCGGTGACGATCGGGCTGGTGGGGTTCTCCCTGACGCTCGCCAGCTGGTACGCGAAGCGGCGGCCGGGCTAACCCGCCACCGCGAGCTCCGCGAAGTCCCGCGCCGGGAGAGGCGAGGTTGCCTCTCCCGGCGCTCCTGTTTACTGGGCCTTCGCCCGACGGGCGGCGAGATCCCGGTGTAGGTCGCTCCGGTCCTGGCGCACGTCGCGCTCGTCCGCGCGGCGGTCTTGCTTGTCGTGGTGGAGGTCCCTCGCGTCCGCGCGGCGGTCCTGCCGATCGTGGTGCAAGTCGCGGAGGTCCCCGCGGCGCTCCTTGAGATCGCTCCGCAGGCTGCTGCGCGTCTTCTGCAGGTTCTCCCGCGCCGCCTTGACCGCGGCGGGGTCACCGGACTTGTACGCGTCGCGCAGCTGCTGGCGCGCGCCCCGGAGCGCGGTGCGGTCCTGGTGGATGTCCTGCGTGTCCTTGACGACGTCCTGCTTGTCGCTCTTGATGTCCCGCCTGTCCTGCCGGATGTCATGCCGGTCGCCGCGGATGTCGCCGGTGTCCTGGCGGACGTCTCCCCGGTCCTGCCGAAGGTCCTGCACGTCCTCACGCACCGCCTGGGCGCCCGCGGGCAGCGCGGAGAGCCCGGCCACCGCGGCCAGCGCGCACGCGGCGCTCACCGTCCAGCTCGTCAGCCTGTTCATCGTCCTGCTCCTTTCATCTCGATTGAGGTATGAGTCCGAGCCCCTGCGGGCTCCTACCAGGCAGACGGAGCCCGATTTTCGGGCGCTTACACGCAAAGTCTGCAGCGGAGGCCGCCGGACGGGGAAGGCCTTGACAGGCGGGCGAGGTCTACTCGAAGTACGTCGCGGCGTCGCCGCGCCGGTCAGCGACGGGTCCCGGGCGGGCTGTCGTCCAGGCGGCCGGGCTCGGGGCACGTCTCGGGCGCGAGCACGCCCCACCGCAGATTCTCGGCGGCGGCCTCCGGGCTGGCGACGTCGGGGGCTTGGCCGGTCATCAGCGCGCTCCGCTCGCACGCGGTCGGCGGGCGCTCCGCCACCGGTCGGGCTGTGGGCGGAGCAGCCGTCGCGCAGCCCGCGAGCAGGGCCATCGCCAGCGGGAGCGCGAGCAGCCGCCTCACTGGGCGGGCTCGGTCCCGCCCGGCTCCTCCTTCAGGATCCTCCGCCCCTTGGTGAAGGTCTGGTAGAGCACCGCGACCCGGAACAGCACGAGGAGCGCTCCGCGACGGCCGCCCTGCAGATCGATGGGGCACTCCCACCCGAGGGCGCCGGTGATGCCGACACCGGGGAGGAACCCGGCCAGCCAGAGCGGCATGAAGTCGGACGGGACAGCCGGCGCTACGGCCGGCGGGTGCTCACCCCGGGAACGGGGTCACCACCGGAATCTCGGCGATGCGCAGGGTGACGTGCTGGACCCCCGCCACCTCCTTCGCCACCACGACCGCCACGTCGGGATCCGCCCCGGCGGGTAGCTCGAGCGTCACCACGTCGCGAGCCGCCTCCACGTCGATCCGGTGCCGCCGCAGGTCCGGATGACCGGCGAGGGCCACCTCCACCTGGGAGGCGAGCGCCCGGTCGGCCACGAGCTGCCGGGCCGCGTCGGTGGTCACGAACTCGGGGCGACGCGCCATCTCGGCCAGGAGCGCCACCGTGGCCTCGCGGGAGAGCACCGCGGTGTTGACGAGGACGTCGTAGAGCGCCGGGTCCTTGACCTCGGCGTCGAAGAGATACCGCATGCGGGCGGACTTCTGGATGTCGTCCCGACGGATGAACTGGGCGACCGTCTTGGGGGTGACGCGCTCTTTCCCCTGGGCCGACAGGGTGGCGGTCAGCCGCGTCACGCGCACCGGGAAGGGGGCCACGATCCTCGTGCGCAGCACGTGGGGCACCCCGCGCAAGAGCCACTGGCCCCCGCACCCCATCAGGACCACGTTGTCCTCCTGGGCGAACTCGTAGAGCACCGCCTGCAGCGCCATGATGGCGCGCCGCGTCTCCGCGTCGAAGCGCTCGACCCAGGACGGCCGATCTTCCGCGAGACGGGCGAGGCGATCCTCGGCGAGCCCGTACCGCTTGGCCCGGCCGAGCAGCTCCTCCTGGTCGACGTAGGTGTACCCGAGGCGGGACGCGACCGTCATACCGATCTCGGCACCGCCGCTGCCCATCTCCTGCGAGATCGTGAGAATCGCCATGGCGTCATCCTCCCGCCCAGGGGCCCGCGAGTCGGGCCAGCCGGGCCGAGCCGGTCGAACGGTGGCGGCAGCTTAGACGCGGTGGGCAGCCGAGTCAAGCCCATCTCGGCCCCCGGAGGGAGGGGGGTCGGGGTCGCTCGGACGCCTAGCTCGCCTCGCGCTTCGCGGCGGCCGCGATGACGTCGGCCGCCTTCTCCGCGATCATGTAGACCGCGCTGGCGATGAAGAAGCCGGGAATCCGCGGGAAGACCGAGGCGTCGACCACGCGCAGGCGCTTGGTGCCGAGCACGCGGAAGTCGGAGTCGACCACGGAGCCGATCGGGCACGTGCACGAGGCGTGATGTCCCCACGCGTTGTCGCGCACGAAGGTGCGCAGGTCCTCGTCGGACACGCAGCGGTCGCCCGGCAGCTCCTCCTCCACGATGCGCCCGCGCCGCCGGAGGTCCTCGGTCATCCGCCGGACGAACTTCACGCCGTCGACCACCGCGTCGAGGTCGCGGCCGCCGCGGTCGGTCCCCTCCTCGAAGTAGCGGAAGTTGACCGCCGGGCGGTCGCGCGGATCCGGAGAGGCCAGCGTCACCTCGCCGCCCTGGTTGACGGTGTGCGCCTTCAGCACCGCCCACGTGAGGTAGTTGTGATGGTCGCGCAGCTCGACCGAGTACCCCGGCCGATAGCCCGCGAAGCGTCCCAGCAGGCCGAAGCAGAACAGATCCGGCAGTCCCGACGGCTCGAAGCCGGAAGCCTTCACCACCGCGAGCACCGCGCCGTTGGTGGTGTACACCCCGTCGCGACGGGTCGCCCACTCCGCGTACTGGCCGTCACTCGCGTCGAACCGCGCGCCCGCGAGCACGTTCCAGTCCTGCGACATGCGGTTGACCACGCCGACCTCGTAGCGGTCCTGCAGGTTCTTGCCCACCGGCAGGTCTACCCGCACCGGGATGCGGTGGCGGCTCAGGCCGTCCGCGGGACCCACGCCGGACAGCATCAGGAGCTGCGGGGTGTTGAAGGCTCCGCCGGCCAGGATGACCTCCCGGGACGCGCGGATCTGCCGCGGGACGCCCGGGCTCGCGCTGGTCCCGGCATGCGCGCGATAGAGACGCGCGCCCTCGAGATACTCGACGCCCACCGCGGTGGTCCCGTCGGCCGCGAACAGCACTCGCGTCGCGAGGGCGTCGAGCCGGATCTGGAGTCGATCCGGGTGACGGCTCTCGACGTCGCGCACCCGCTCGCGGGTGCCGACCCGCTGGTGGTGCCCGGTGGTCAGCGGGGTGTAGCGAATGCCGACCGCGCGGTCGCTCACCATCCGCCAGTCGTTCGGGTCGGCGCGGCTGTCGGTGAGCCCGCGGAGCGCCTCGATGGGCGAGCCGACCTCGGCGAAGGCCCGCAGGGCCGATTCCTGGATCACCTGGATCAGATCCGGGTCGCCGGCGAGCGCGGCGAGCGGGACCGCCTTCTCGGTGGAGAGCCAGCCGCCCCACCCGTGCCGGCTGGGGTTGATCCCGAGGCGGCCGAAGAAGCGGGCGAGCGGCCGGTGACGGCAGTCCTCGAGCCGCTCGAAGTAGGCGCGCATCCGGTCCGCGCGCCACGACTCGTCCCGGGTCAGCTCCGCGATCCCATCCCAGTCCTCGTTGTGCGGATAGACCATGATCATCGCGTTGTGAGCAGTGCAGCCGCCGAGGGTGCCCGCGCGGGGATAGAGCACGCCGCGCTCCCCCGTCACGTACTTGCTGTCGCGCCGCTGCTGGGCCTCGTCGGTGTAGTGGCGGACGAAGAAGTCCCACTTCATCGCCTCGTTCTCGGTCGAGAGCGCGTGGAAGCACGGCACCCGGTAGTCGTCCGGCAGGCGGGCCGCGTCCGGATAGGCGGCGTTGCCACCCTGGAGCCGCATCGGGTCGCCGCCCGCCTCCAGGAGGACGACCCGGTAGCCCGCCTCCGCGAGCCGCGCCGCCACCGTGCCGCCGCCCGCGCCGGAGCCCACCACCACGTAGTCGCACTCCGCGTCCGCGGCGGCCGCGCTCCGCGGCGTCGACGACTGCGCGGAGGCGCGCGGCACCGGCGCTCCCGGTGATCCCCCCACCGCCGCTCCCAGGGCCGCGGCCGCTTTCAGGAACGTCCGGCGGTCGAGCTTCATCTAGAGCGTCTTGACGAACTCGATCAGCGCCCGCTTGTCCGCGTCGCTCAGGCCGGGCTCGGCGACCTCCCCGCTCTCCTTGAAAGGATCGCGGAAGAACCCGGTGCCGAAGTAGTGCCCGCGGTTGACCACGAAATCGGGACACTTGCTGAGCTTCAGCAGGTCGGGCACCAGGTTC
>DASZJM010000132.1:0-6450 GCA_035948165.1 Candidatus Methylomirabilota bacterium | reverse complement strand
GACCACCAGGACCACGAGCGCCGCAGAGAGCACCGATTCGACGAACCAACCGGTGCGGAATTGCTCGGTGCCGGCGTGAAGGATGTACAGCAGCGCGCCGAAGGTCAGGTAGTCGAAGACCGAGCTCAGCACGCCGAAGGTCAGCATGAAGGAGCGGATGAACCCGATGTCCCAGCGACGGGGCCGGGCCAGCATCTCGGCGTCCACGTTGTCGCTCGCGATGGTCATCTCCGGCAGGTCGGTGAGCAGGTTGGTGAGCAGTATCTGCTTAGGCAACAGCGGAAGGAACGGCAGCAATAGCGAGACGCCCGCCATGCTGAACATGTTGCCGAAGTTCGCGCTCGTGGCCATCAAGACATACTTCAGCGTGTTGGCGAAGGTGATCCGCCCCTCCCGGACGCCCTCGATGAGGACGTCCAGGTTCTTCTCCAGCAACACGATATCGGCGACCTGCTTCGCCACATCCACCGCGCCTTCCACGGACAGGCCGACGTCCGCGGCGTGCAAAGCCGAGGCATCGTTGATACCGTCACCCATGTACCCGACGACATGCCCCGCCTTGCGCAAGGCCAGGATGAGGCGCTCTTTCTGATTGGGCTCCACCTCGGCGAAGACATTCACCTGGCCGACCCGGTTGAGGAGCGCCCCGTCGCTCATCGCTGCCAGCTCGTACCCGGACAGCACCGCGGCGTCTCCGAGCCCGATCTTGCGTGCGACGGTGGCGGCCACCAGGACGTTGTCCCCGGTGATGACCTTGAGGCTCACGCCGAGCGCGTGGAGTCGCCCGATGGTCGCCTCGATCCCCGGCTTCGGTGGGTCAGCGAACAGGATGAACCCGAGAAAGCACATGTCGGATTCACTGTCCTTGCCGATCCGAGTCGCACCGCCGAGCTTCTTGCACGCCAGGCCCAGGGTGCGCTGGCCACTCGCGCTGTACGCGGCGAACCGCGCGTCGATCTGCACCCGCACGCTCGCCAGCGGCACGGGCGCTCCCGCCTCGCTCTCGGCCGTGGTGCACACCTCCAGCACCTGGGCCAGGGCCCCCTTGGTGATCATGACGGTGCCCTCGGGGCCGGCGGCCAGGACCGAGAGGCGCTTGCGTAGGAAATCGTAGGGCACCTCGTCCAGTTTCTTCCAGGCCGCGATGTCGATCGGCCCGCGCTTCCGGATTGCCTCGTCTATGGGGCTCGAGAAGCCGGTCTGGAAGGAGGCATTGAGATAGGCGTACCGGAGGGCCACATCACTCTCCCGCCCTCCCATGTCCGTGACGGACTGGAGCGTGACCACGCCCTCGGTGATGGTGCCGGTCTTGTCGGTGCACAGTACGTCCATGCTCCCGAAGTTTTCGATAGCCGCGAGGCGTTTGACGATGACCTTGTGCTCGCACATCCGGCGCGCCCCCTGGGCGAGGTTGATGCTGACGATCGCCGGAAGGAGCTGCGGCGTCAGGCCCACCGCCAGCGCCATCGAGAACAGGAACGAGTCGAGCACCGGGCGATGCAGGTACACGTTGAACGCGAAGATGCCGATCACCAGCAGCAGGGTCACTTCCATGAGCAGATAGCCGAAGCGCCGGACCCCACGCTCGAAGTCGGTCTCGGGCGGGCGCAGCTTCAGGCGATCGGCAACCGCCCCGAACTCGGTGTCCCTCCCGATCGCGGCCACCACTGCGGTAGCAGTACCGGACACCATGTGGGTGCCCAGAAAGACCGCGTTGGTCCGCTTGCCCAGGGGTGTCCCGACCGGCAGGACCGCGACCGCCTTCTCGGCCGGGAAGGTCTCGCCGGTCAGGGTGGCTTCGTCGGCGAAGAGATCCCGCGTCTCGAGGAGGAGGCAGTCGCCCGGAGCGGTGGCGCCGGCCGAGAGGAGGACCACGTCACCCGGCACCACCTCGGCCAGCGGCACACCCTGCGGGGTGCCTCCCCGTAGCACCTGAGCCTTGACCTCGACAAGCGAGAGGAGCTTCTCCACGGCTCCCGCCGCCCCCCGCTCCCGCCAGAAACCGAGGAGGCCGCTGGCCACCACGATGACGAGGATGATGGCGGCGTCCGTGGTATTGCGGAGGAAGAGCGAGATCGCGGTGGCGCCCAGGAGCAGGAGTACGATCGGGCTCGAGAACTGGCCGAGGAGCAGCGTCGCGGCGTCGGTGCGCTTCTTGGGGACCAGACGACGGGAGGCGTAGCGCGTGAGCCGGGACGCCGCCTCGGCCACCGACAACCCGGCCGGCGTCGTCTCCAGGCCGGCGAGGACCTCCGCCGCGGGCCGGTTCCAGAACGCAGGCGTCTGCGGCTCCATGGGCTGGCGTGCGACTGCTGCGGGGGGCTAACCCGATGCCCGGCGCAAGTCGATGAAGCTGCGCTCGACGGCGGTGTCGACGAGCTCGAATCGCAAGTGATCGCCGACATCGAGCCCCTGCGATCCGCGCGCGACCTTCCCTTCCACGCTGGGCTCCGGGATCCGGACCCAGGTGCCCTTCTCGGACGCGCCGGTCAGGATCGCATCGAACTGCTCTCCGATCCGTGAGGGCAGCAGAAGCGCGGCCGCCGACTTCTGGACCTGCCGCTCGACCTTCGCCGCGTTGTCCTCCTGCTCGGTGCAGTGGCGGGCCAAGCTGTCCAGGTCGTCGTCGAGGTAGTGCGCCGTCTGACCCGCCATGGACGCCTTCAGGGAATCCGGTAGGAGTCCACGCTCCGCCATCGTCCTGTGCGCGATGCCTCTGAGCTGGTCCCGGTTCGACGCGCCGGATCGATCCATGCGCTCATTCTAACTGAGGTAGCCGCGGATCGATGGCTCCTCTGACCAAAATCGGGCGGGCCGCCGTGGGCGACCTCGGGCTCGAGCAATCTGTTTCCATGCGGACTGTCTCACCGCCCGCAGGTTCGCTCAACGGATAGGTCACCACTCTAAGGTCGGGATTTTTCGCTCTGTAATATGGCTGGCGCCGCTTCATGACCGCGATGGCCTCAGGACAGAGCGGGCCGGAGCGATTCGTCGCCCCGGCCCAGACTCCAAGGCTGACCGCCGCTGTTCAGCTCCCTGGGCGGACCAGCACTTCGACTCGACCGTCACGCTGCGAGCAGAGCTCCGGTGAATCGCTGCACTTCATCCTCGCCACCCCGAAGCCGCCGGTCTCCATGCGGTCGGTCGACACGCCGGCCTGCACCAGCGCGTCACGAACATTGCTGATCCGCTGCTGGCTCAGGGCCACGTTGTATTGATTGGTCCCGCGCAGGAGATCGGTGGAGCCGTCGATCCCGAGGCGGGCGGACGGGTTCTGGTTCATGTAGGTCGCGATGTCCGAGGTCTTGCTCATCTCGGACGGCCGGATCGAGGCCTTGTCGTAGTCGAACATGATGTCCTTCAGTGAGGTCCAGCGCGTCATCGAGGTGGCTGGGCCCTGGGAGCCGGTCGTCCCGGTCTGGCCCTGCGAGCCGGTCATGCCGGTGGCGCCCTGCGCGCCGGTCTGACCCTGGGCGCCGGTCATGCCGGTCGGACCCTGGACGCCCGCGATGCCCTGCGAGCCGGTCATGCCGGTGGGACCCTGGACGCCCGCGGGGCCGGCGCAACCGAACGCGAATGCCAGTGCGAGTGCTGCGAGTGAGAATCGGTATTTCATCTTCGTGCCTCCTGCTAGGTGGTGAGCTTCTGCGATGTATCCGTTCATCACCCTAGCAGTCGGCGTCGCCGGCGACCATTGGACAAAGGACCCACGGGGACTGCCTCACTCTCCCGAGGTTCGCAGCTCGTGGAGTGAGAAGTGATGATCGCGGAAGAGAATACCCAGCTTCACCAGGGCCGCCACGAGATTGCCGCCGAGGAACTTCTGTCGATTCATGGCTGTCTCCTCGGAACACTGCGCCCCAGCTCGGGGCGTGACTGATCTTCGCGGCGCCACCACAAGTGGCGCCGGAGATGGGCCATGCCTCTCCTGCCGATGAGGGCGGATCCCGCGAAGAACAGGGTCCAGCTCAGCACCGCGAGCCCGATCCCAACGCCCCCCTTCTGCCAGAGCGAGATCGGCAGGAAGGGCACCAGCGGATATGTGGGATAGATGCCGAAGCTCAGCAGGATCAGGAGGCCGCCCGCCCAGAGAGAAGCTCGGCTCGGTGGCTCGGGGAGCGCCACGAGAGGCTCCCCCGTCCCCCTCGCCGGCGGGTCACTTTTTGACAGGAGCACCGGCGGGTCCTGGTGCGGAGCCCCCATCCTGGCTCGACGGGGCGCCCGGGGCCGGCCGGTCTGCACCCGCAGCGGGCCCGCGGCGGGTGCTGTCGAAGCGGCTGCGCACATTGGCCACCCGGCGCAGGATGTCCTGCCGCTCGACCGTCGCGGCGTCCGTGGGCTGGTTGCTCTTCTTGTTCTTCCCGTAGCTGCGCCGGATTCCCATCGGTGCTTCTCAGTCTAGGCTTCGGATCCAGGGCCGCTATTGGACCTTAGGTCCACGGGACTCTACCGCTTGCACGTCGTTGACAGTGGGGCCCAGCCATAGCAGAATTCGCCGTCCGAACCGAAGTCGCCGGGAGGGCTGCATGGAGATCCGCGCCGCGGTGTTTCACCGGGTCCACGAGCCGGTGCCGATCGAGGCGGTCGAGGTCGATAAGCCGTCGGGCCGCGAGGTGCTCGTCCGCACGGTGGCGACCGGTGTGTGCCACAGCGACCTGCACGTGGTCGACGGCGCCTCTCGCTACGACGTGGGCCGGCCGATCGTGCTCGGCCACGAGGGCGCGGGGGTCGTGGAGGCGGTGGGACCGGACGTGACCACCGTGCAGCGAGGCGATCACGTCGTCGCATGTCTCTCCGGCTTCTGCGGCAGCTGCGCGCAGTGCCTCGCCGGCCATCCCAACCTCTGCGTGGGCGGCGCGGTGGCCCGCGGCGCCTCCGCCCCGCCGCGCCTTTCGCAGCGCGGCCAGGGCCTGTGGCCGTTCGCCGGGGTGGGCAGCTACGCGGAGCGGATGCTGCTCCACGAGAACTCGGTCGTGAAGATCGACGCCGACCTGCCGCTCGACCGTGCGGCGCTGGTGGGCTGCGGCGTCCTGACTGGGGTCGGCGCCGCGCTCCGGACCTCCGGGCTCGAGGCCGGGCAGACGGTGGCGGTCTTCGGTTGCGGCGGCGTCGGGCTCTCCATCGTACAGGGGGCCCGCATCGGCGGCGCCCGGCAGATCATCGCGGTCGACATGTTCGACTCCAAGCTCGAGATGGCGCGCCGGTTCGGCGCGACCCACGCGGTCAACAGCGCGAAGGACGAGGCGGTGAAGGCGGTGCGCGCGCTGACCGGCGGCGCGGGCGTGGATCACGCCTTCGAGGCGGTCGGCAGTCCCGCCCTGTGTCGGCAGGCGATCGAGAGCCTGGCCATCCGCGGGACGGCCACCATCGTCGGCGTGCTGCCCCCCGACGCCATGATCGAGTTCCCGTGGCTGGCCATCCGGCCGGAGTGCCGGGTGCAGACGTCGCGCATGGGCTCCAACCGTTTCCGCATCGACATCCCGCGGTACCTCGAGTTCTATCGCCAGGGCCGGCTGCTGCTCGACGAGATGGTGAGCCGCCGCGGGCACCTCGACGACCTCAACGAGGCGTTCCGCGCCATGAAGGCGGGCGAGGTCGCCCGCACCGTGCTGATGTTCGAATGAGCGGGCGAATGAGCAGGCCAGCGTGAAGGTCGACTTCGGCATCGGCCTCGGCTCGAGCGTCGGACTGCTCGGCGGCGCCGACGCGCGGAAGTTCATGGAGCTCGTGAAGATGGCGGACGGCTACGGCGCCGCCGCCATCGGGACGTACGACTCCGCGTTCCTCGGGGGCGACGCCTACGTGCGCGCGACGCTCATGGCGCAGGCCGCCCCGCGGGCGCAGATCGGGCTCCGGCCCAGCAACCCGCTGACCCGCGAGCCCCAGATCATGGCCTCGTTCCTGGCCTCGATCGACCAGCTCACCGGGGGCCGGACCTTTCTCGACATCGCGAGCGGCGACAGCGCGGTGTTCAACATCGGCTACCCGGCCGCCTCGCGCGCGCGCATCGAGGACTACGTGACGTGCGTGCGCGACCTGCTGGCCCACGGCGAGGCCACGTACCAGGGGCGGGCCCAGCGCGTGCGGTGGACGAAGGAGGCGATCCGCTCCCGGGTCCCGATCTCCATCTGCGCCGAGGGGCCGAAGATGCTCCACCTGGGCGGGCGCATCGGCGACGGCGTCGTGGCCGGCACCGGCCTCCTGTCGGAGGTGATCCGCGACACGATCGCGCGGGTGCACGCGGGCGCTCGCGAGGCCGGACGGGTCCCCGGGGACGTGGACATCTGGTTCACCGCGCGCTCGTCGCTACACGAGGACCGGCGACCGCGATCGACAACGTCAAGGCGTCGGTGTCGTCGATCCTCAACCACGCGATGCGCTTCGGCCTCGACGGCAAGCACGTGCCCGACGCACTCCGGGCCCGGATCCAGGACTACGTCGACGGCTACG
>DASZJM010000131.1:0-3146 GCA_035948165.1 Candidatus Methylomirabilota bacterium | reverse complement strand
GCCGGCGGCGGCGCGGATCCGCACCTGGTGTCGCGCCTCGCCGCCGTGGGGCATCGAGTGGGCCACGGTGGCCCCCTGGGTGGCGATATGGGCCTCGGCACCCGCCTCCACGTCGAGGGAGATGGCCAGGCGATCGTGCTCGTAGAGGCCGCCGGAGCTCGACTGCACGATGGCAGTGAGCATTCCGCCGGGCACGCGGTCCAGGTGAAAGGCGGCGGCGAGGAAGAACGGGTAGGTCGAGAACTTCCGGGCGAGGAACGTCCGGCCCGACGGATCGCGCTCGAAGCGGAGCGCGAGCTGGGGCGCGACCGCCCCGGCGGCCGAGCGGGGGTCGACCTCCGCCGGGGTCGGCCCGCTCACCGGAGAAGGTACCGGCGCGACAGGGGCACGGACGCGGCCGGCTCGCACGCGAGGAGCGCGCCGTCGGCGTAGACCTCGTGGGTGCCCGGGTCGACGACGATCCGGGGGCACGCGTCGTTGTGCAGCATGTCCCGCTTGCCGAGCGAGCGGGTGCTCACGATGGGCAGCATGCGACGGCGAAGGCCGATCTTTCGCGGGACGTCGGCCTGGAGCGCCAGGGCGCTGGCGAAGAACACCCCGAGGCTCGACGGGGCGTCGCCGACCGCGCCCCACATCGGGCGCTGGATCACCGGCTCGGTGGGGAAGATGCACCCGCTGGCGTCGCCCATCACCGACCAGACCACGAACCCGCTCTTGATCACCATCAGCGGCTTCACCCCGAAGAAGGCCGGGACCCACAGGACGAGATCGGCCATCTTGCCGGGCTCGATCGAGCCGACGTAGGGGTCGATGCCGAGGGCCCGCGCCGGGTTGATGGTGTACTTGGCCACGTAGCGCTTGATGCGCTCGTTGTCGGCGCGCGCCGTCCGCTCGGTGGGAAGCCGCCCCTTGCGGTCCTTCATGACGCTGGCGAGCCGCCAGCAGTTGGTGATGGTCTCGGTCACGCGGCCCATGCCCTGCGTGTCGGCGGCGAAGATCGAGATGGCGCCCAGGTCGTGCAGCAGGTCCTCCGCGGCCATCGTCTGCGGGCGCACCCGGCTCTCGGCGAACGCCACGTCCTCGGGCAGCTGCCAGTTGAGGAAGTGGGCGTCCATGGTCATCGGCAGACCCTCGTCGAGGGCGTTGCGCGTGAAGGGATTGGTGGGATTGGTCGACGAGGGCAGGCAGTGGGCCACCCCGGCGACGCGGATGATGTCGGGCGCGTGACCGCCCCCCGCGCCCTCCACGTGGTACATGTGGATCGTGCGGCCGGCGATGGCCGCGATGGTGTCCTCGCAGTAGCCCGCCTCGTTGATGGTGTCGGTGTGGAGCTGCACCTGGAAGTCGTACCGGTCGGCGACGGTCAGCGCGCAGTCGATCGTGGCCGGCATGGCCCCGAAGTCCTCGTGCACCTTGACCCCGATGGCGCCCCCCGCCACGCTCTCCACGATGGCGGCCGGATCGTGGCCGCTGCCGCGCCCCAGGAAGCCGAAGTTGAGCGGATACTGCTCGGCGGCCCGCAGCATGGTGGCGAGGTTGGTGGGGCCCGCGCAGCTGATGTCGAAGTGGGGGCCCATGGTGCCGCCCACGATGGTGGTCAGCCCGCCCGCCAGCGCGTGCTCGCACTGCTGCGGACACAGGAAGTGGGCGTGGGCCTCGACGCCTCCCGGCGTCACGATGAGCCGGTCGGCATGCACGATGGTCGTCGAGGGGCCGCAGCGGAGGTCGGGATGGACCCCCGACTGGATGGCGGGGTTGCCCGCCTTTCCCACCGCCACGATCGTCCCGTTGCGAATCCCGATGTCCGCCTTCACCACCCCGAGGACGGGGTCGATGATGGTGGCGTTCTGGACCAGCATGTCCAGGGCGCCGGCGGCCGACGTGGCGTGGGCGTCGAAGCCCATGCCGTCGCGCATCACCTTGCCGGCGCCGGTCATGCACTCGTCGCCGTAGACCGCGTGGTCGCGCTCGATCTCGGCGAGGAGGGAGGTGTCGCCGAGGCGCACGAGGTCGCCGGTGGTCGGTCCGTAGGTGGCCGCGTAGGCGGCCCGGGTCATGCGCGCCATGGTCTGGTCCTCCTCACGCGCCCTGGAAGCCGAGCTCGCGGGCGCGGCGGAGCGCCGCCTCCCGCACGCTCGGAGAATGGACGGAGCCGTTGGTCAGGTTGTTGAGGCCGGTCACGGTCGCGGACCCGCCCAGCGCCACCAGGGTCACCGCCTTCTTCATGCCGGGCTCGAAGCGCACCGAGTTCCCGGCGGGGACGTCGAGCCGCATGCCGAAGGCCTGCGCGCGATCGAAGGCCAGCGCCCGGTTGGCCTCGAAGAAGTGGAAGTGGCTGGCGACCTGGATCGCCCGATCGCCGGTGTTGAGGACGTCCAGGGCGGTCTTCGCGCGCCCCTCGTTGAGCTCGATGTCGCCGTCCGGGGTGATCACCTCGCCGGGAATCCGCTGCTCGTCCGGCACCGGCTGCTTCCCGGGCCGGATCGGCGCGTAGAGCGCGATGAGCCGGCTGCCCTCCTCGAACAGGCCGTCCACCATGATCCGCGGGACGAGGGTGGCCACGCCGGGAAGGACGTCGTCGGTGGTCAGGAGCGTCGCGCCCCACTCCACCAGCTCCGCGACCGAGCGGCCCTCGCGCGCGCCCTCGAGGACCTCGTCGGTGATGTAGGCGATCGCCTCCACGTAGCTGAGACGCAGCCCCTTGGCGCGCCGCCTCCGCGCGAGCTCCGCCGCGTTGAAGATGGTCAGCCGCTCCAGCTCGGTGGGGGTCAGGTTCATCATGTCGATGTCTCCATGAAGGGTGCGAAGGAGCGGTCACGGCGAGCAGGCGAGGAGGCGTACATCGGCGGCGCCGCGCACCGGCGTGCGTCGCCCGGCGGATCCCTTGGGAGCGCCGCTATCGGTTCGAGGAGGACGGCTCGTAGGCGCCGGCGCGCTCGTCGCGATCGGTGGAGGCGAGCTCGGTGGCTGGATCGCCCGCGACCCGGGTATGGCGCATGATCCGAGGCTCACGATAGTCATAGGGCCGGGCGCGGTGCAGCACGCAGCGGTTGTCCCAGATGACCACGTCGCCGGGCCGCCAGCTGTGCGCGTAGGTGCGGGGCGGCCGGCAGGCGAAGTCGACGAGGTGGGAGAGCAGGGCCTCC
>DASZJM010000130.1:0-7009 GCA_035948165.1 Candidatus Methylomirabilota bacterium | reverse complement strand
TCAATGCGGGAGGGGCTCAGGTCGGGCGGGTCGCTCCGATCGCGCTGACGAAGAAGTCGGGGACCTGTCGATGGATCCGCATGACGTCCGGGACGAAGCGCGTGTCCACGAATCCGGCGACCTCGATCGCTGCTTTCCACTGGTCGGGGGTGAGGAATCCACCATTGGGACGGTAGACCGGGTGCAGGCGCGGAGAGCGGAATGTCTGGATCAGGTTGAAGATGAACTCGGCATAGATCGCCTGGCGCGGGTAGGAACGTACGCATTCGGAGATGATCAGCCATCCGCCTGGACGGAGCGTGAGCAGTATCTGGGCCAGCGTGAACGCGAGATCGTGGGCCACGTGGAGCGTGTTCACGGCATAGACCGCGGTGACGCTGGACGGTGCGACGCCCTGCGCCTCGAACGAACGATTCATATCGAGGGTGTCGAACCTCATGGGCACGCTTTCAGGCCGAAGCGCCCGCAAGGCCTGCTCACCACGCCTGAGGAATGCGGGCACGAGCTCGGTGAACCGATACTCCTCGATCGCGCCGAGCCGGCCGGCCGCTCCCAGGCGCTCCAGCACCGCGATCGCCCCGCTCCCCAACCCTCCTCCCAGCTCGAGAACCACCCCGCCGTCCGGTGGCAGCCACTGCTCGACGGCCGCCGCTCCGGTCCGATTGTTCACGGCGTACAGGCCGTTGCGGTTCGAGAAGAAGTCGACCCAGAGCCGAAGGCGCCGAGGCGAGAACAACACCTCCTCGCCGCCGACGGCCCCTCGCAGGAAGGCCGGGTAGTCCTGCGCGACGGTCTCCGCGAGGATGTAGGACGGCATCCACGATGGATCGTGTCGAAGCTGCTCGTCCCGCACGTCGGCCAGATCCGCTGACGGCAGGGGAC
Organism: Candidatus Methylomirabilota bacterium; assembly: GCA_035948165.1. Taxonomy (GTDB): domain Bacteria; phylum Methylomirabilota; class Methylomirabilia; order Rokubacteriales; family CSP1-6; genus CAMLFJ01. Next base: position 6,127 of record DASZJM010000130.1, on the reverse strand, counting down.
CCCGCGCCCGGAATTCGTGAGGCGGCGCGCCGGGCAGCTCCTCCAGCACTCCACGCGCGGCCAGGAGCCGCAGCATCCAGTCGAGTGGGACGACGGCCTGGCCAACGTCCAGTTTCTCCCGGGCCGCGATAGCCTCCGCGCTGCCCCCCTCCTGGATGGCCGACTCGAGCCCCGTCTCGCGGATGACCTGGAGGACCAAGCGGTAGACGAACTCGTCGTACAGGTAGTGCGACCGGAGAAACGAGGCGTCGATGACGTCCAGGAGATACGGAGGAAGCATTTCCCGGAGCAGCCCGGCGACCGCTTCGGCTTGGGGCAAGGCACTCGTCGGTAGCAACGCCGCGTGACTCGCGTCGGCTCGCGCTAGGCCAAGCGCGAGTTGATGTACTCCACCAACGTGCCGAGCGTGTGAAAGTGAGGCGCCAGGTCTTGCGCCTCATCGATCACGAACCCAAACCGCTCCTCGATGCCGATCGACAGCTCGATGAAGTCGAGCGAATCGAGCCCGAGCGATCCTTCGATATCCTTGGGCAGCGCGGTGGCCAGGGAAAGATCGGGGAGCCGGCTCGGAGAGAACTTGAGCCGCTCCACCATGATGTCCTTGAGCTCTTCGAGCACCTTGTCGGTCTCCACACCCATCTCCTGTGGACGAGCTGGTCGCGTCCTACCGGGCGAACGGCTCCCAGATGTCGAAGAAGTTGAACCATTGAGTCGGGTATTGCCGCACGATGTCCTCGAGGGCCGCCACCCACCTGTGCGCCGCGGCTTCCTCCTCGCCGCGCACGGCGATGAACGGCTCGGCTATTTTCACCACGTACCGGTACTGCGCGTCCAGCAGGCAGAAGGCGGGCAGGAGGGGAACCTTGACCCCGCTGGAGAGGAGGAACGGCCCGAGCGGGAATCGTGCCGGTCGCCCGAAGAAGGGAATCTCGACGTCTCCCTTGGTCCCGAGCGCCCGGTCCCCTTGCACCCCCACCACCTCGCCGCGGCGAAGAGCGGCGAGCAGCTCCAACGACACCGTGGGACGCGACCGCGAGACGAAGCGCACGCCCTCGCCATCACGCCGCACCCAGCGCTCCAGCTCCCGTGCCTCCTCCGGGGCCACGACCACGTGCGTCGGCCGCGCGCTCTTTCCGGCGAGGAGGCGCCCGGCCAGCTCCCAGTTGCCCACATGCGCGGTCAGCGAGATGAGCCCCTGCGAGAGGTTGGTCAGCCGTTCGATGCCTTCCACGTGGCCGAGATGCGAGGAGCGAAGCGCCGCCGGCTGCCGGTTCGTCGAGACCAGGTCGCTGAAGCACATCGCGAAGTCGGTGAAGACCCGGAGTGTGAGCGCTTCGAGCTGGGGACCGGTGGCGCCGGTGAAGCGCGCCATCGATGTCTCGATCGCGGCCCGCTCGCTCGGCATGAGTGACGGGGCGAGCCGCCCGATCTGCCGGGCGAGCCCGAGGCGCAAGCGGCGCGGCACCCAGGTCAGCGCCGCAGCGAGCCGGTAGAAATTACCGCGATTGTAGGGGTGCGAGTACCAGCGCGGCGCTGCGTCCTCGATGGTCGACGTCATTCGGACGGCCACGCGTCAGCCTAGCACGATCCGACGGGCCTTCTCTACAGGAACGGCGAGCAGTACATGCGAAAGGCCCTGAAGTGGGGCACGTTCACTCCACAGAGGGGTGCGGGACGGTACCGGCGCTTCGGGCGGTCGAAGCGGATCACTCCGGGAACGGTCGGGTCGTTCGGGTCGTAGACGCTGAAGTCCACCGCATCGGGACCGCTCGCCCGGAAATCGAAGGCGAGGACCGAGTGGTTGACGCGAATCCGAGGGAAGTCCGAGATCAGCAGCTGCACCGGTCTGCCGGCCTGGAGCTCGGTGACCATCTGGGCCGCGACGCGCTCCTGCTGCGCGCTGGGGCGCGGAAAGATGATGCGCCAGTTCGTCCAGTGAAGGATCGTCCAGAGCCGCCTCGGAAGCCCCACCTTCACCGCGGCCTCGGCCTCGCGCGTCAGCTCGTGCAGCGACTCGAACCCGGGGATGACGACCCGCTCGGGCCTCGGTAGCGGCGCGCGCCAGGGGGCGCGGCGCGTGATGCGCTGTACCAGCGAGGTGTACTCCTCCGCGGCGAGACGCGGGGCCTCCGGCTCGAAATGGGCGAAGCGCTGGAACTGCACGACGGCCCGACCCAGCACGAAGCACCGGCTGGCGTAGAGATCGGGCTTGCCCTTGTGGTGGATCCGGCTGTCGTTCCGAAACGCGAACGTGTCCACCCCGAACCGGAGGGCAGGGCCCGGATGCAGACGGGCCAGGGCGGCGTCCAGGGGGGGCACCTACGCCACGCCGCCGTCGACGGCCAGGACCTGCCCCGTGATGTAGCTGGCCTCGTCGGATGCGAGGAACGCCACCGCGTTGGCCACCTCTTCCGGGGTCCCCGCCCGCCCATGGGCCGTCAGCCTGACGAGGCTCTCCGTGATCTCCGCGGGTAGACCGCTCGTCAGGTCGGTGGGGATGTAACCCGGCGCGACAGCGTTGACCGCGATGTTCCGCCCGCCGTATTCCTTCGCCATCGCCTTCGTGAAGCCGATGATCCCGGCCTTCGCGGCCGCGTAGTTCGTCTGGCCCGCGCCGCCGATCACTCCCACGAGCGAGGTGATGTTGACGATGCGGCCGTATCGCTGCTTCAGCATCTGCCGGAGGACGGCGCGGCTGCAGTTGAACGTGCTCTTGAGGTTCTGCCGGATGATGGCGTCGAAGTCCTCTTCCGTCATCGTCGCGAGCAGGCCATCGCGGGTCGTCCCGGCGTTGTTGACGAGGATGTCGAGCCGACCGAAGGCGGCGATGGCGGTCTTGACGACGGCCTGCGCGGTGGCGAAGTCGCTCACGTCGCCCTGCACGGCCGTGGCCTCGCCGCCGCCGGCCTTGATGCGGGCGACGACATCATCGGCCGCGGCGGCGCTGGTGTTGTAGTTGACCGCGACGCGGGCCCCCAGCGCGCCCAGCTTCATCGCGCACGCGCGGCCGATGCCGCGCGAGGCGCCGGTCACGAGCGCCACTTTTCCGCTGAGGGTCGTCACGAAGCCGAAATTAACATACTCGCCGAGTCGGGCGAAGGCGGCGGCATCCCTGCCGATGGTCTACTGCTTGCCAGGAGCGACGACCAGCGCGTTTGGCACCCCCCATCCGCCGGGGAGCGACAGCGCCAGGGCGGGGAGCTTCACCACGAGCTGAGTCGACGGGCCTCCATCGAGATTGAGGGCATCCCAGCACCCGAGCCCACCCTGGTCAGGCGGATCGGCAAGGAAGCGCGCGAAGGCGGTGGCTTCGACCTTCGTCGACACGACGAGTACGACGATATTTCCCCCGGCGCACACCGCGGTCCGCTCGGCGATCTGGGGTTTCAGCTGCAAGACCTTTCCCGCGACAATAAGACGGGGGATACCCTGGACGATGAGGCGATGGTCAAGCGGGGCCTGGATGTCGGCGCCGAGCACGATCCGCCCCTGCTTGCCATCGATCACGAGAGCGCCCCAGCTCCGCCGGTTGCTCCGCGCCATGACTCGCCCTTCGTCGACGGCGAGGCCCATCGCGCGGCCCTCCTTGTCGAAGAAGCTGGCGTTGGCAGCCACGACAACGGGATACGGCGCGACGATCTGCTCCACGGAGCGCCGCAGCGGAGGGTCTCCCGCGGGGATCAGACGGAGCTCCGCCACATCGAGATCGATCTTGAAGGCGTGGCCTGAGAACGGCTCCGCGTCTGCCGGCCGCACCTTGAAGGCCGCGTGTGCGATGCCCGGGGCCACCACCGAGAATCTCGGCGGCTCCGCTCTCACCGGACTCATCACCGCGCCAGCCAGCGCCAGGAGCACCGCCAAGGCGCCGAGAACGAGAGGGAACCGGTACCGTTGGAACACAGTGAGCTAGGGTACAACAAGCTTGCTGCGCAGGATCCGGCTACGCGGTAGGATTCAGGCGCCAGGCTCTCAAAATGGAACGAGAGGAGAGGGATCATGCACAGGCCCGTACGGTTTGCCGATGACATCGAGCCGGTGGTGCAGTTCATCGAGGAGACCGACCCCGGCCAGATCCTCGAAGCCACCCTGGACAAGCTGCGCGCCGGTATGTCGGTCAAGAAGCTCCTGACCGCATCGGCGCTCGCGGTTACTCGTTCATCGGACTTGCCGCCCGGCCATCATGGCGGGCCGCTGCACCCGCTCGTCGGGCTTCATGCGCTGCACCACACCGTGGAGCGCGTGTCGGGCGAACAGCGGTTTTTGCCGATCCTTCAGCACGTCGCGCTGTCGAACAAGCACATCAATCACCCCGGCATGGGCCCGTACATCCTGGCGGACGCCAAGCCCGTGGACTCGGGTGGCGTCGAAGGCACGAAGAAGGCGTTTTTCGCCGCGGTGGATCGCGGCCTGTACAACGCCGCGGATCACGCCTTCCTCTGGCTCTGGGACAACATCCCGCATGCCGAGGCGCTGGACCTGCTGCTGACCGTGGCGATCCCGAAGAACATGCTCGACGACCACTACTTCATCTTCCCGATGTTCACGTGGCGCGCCCTCGACTGGCTGGGACGCGAATACACACCGTTCCTGATGCGCCCCGCCGTCCGGTATGTCAGCCGGTTCCCCACGCCGCCTTCGCTGGGCGACATCGAGCCGCTGCTCGAGGAGTACGAGCTCCTGAAGCGCCCGCTGGGGTTCCACACGAGCCCGGAGGAAACACCGGCGATCGGCCTCCTGGGCGAGGCGATCACCGGGTGCGATGCCTATGCGGAGATCCCGAGGATGCTCGCGAAGGCCCTCGCGGACGGTCTGTCGCTCCAGGGCACGGGCGAAGCCTTGTCGATCGGGGCCGCCGGCCTGTTCATGCGATCGCTCACGGGCAATCCGATGGACGTGCACCTGCACACGGGCGCGAATCTGCGCCGGTATCTCTTGAATCTCCCAGGTGTGAGCCTGCGCAACAAGCTGCTGGCGCTACTGACATGGCACACCGGCCCCGAGGTGCGCTCGACGCAGAATCGCATGGAGGCACCGCCCCAGCCGAATCCGGAGGCCGTCGCGTCGCTGCCCCACCGCACCCAGGCCGCGTTGCTGGATGCGCTCGAGGAGAGCATCTACACCCAGCCGCCGACCGACTGGGCGAAGGTGACCAACCTCGGGCTGATGCGCGCGGTGCCCGAGGTGAAGAACACCGTGAACCTGGCGCAGCAGTATGCCGACCTTGGATACGACCCGGATGCGCTCATCAGCCGTCTGGCCTCGATCGTCGTACATGACAACTTCACCGAGATGCACGCCTTCAAGCACCATCAGGCGACGGTCGAGGAGTTCCACGCCACCCGCCTGCCGTGGCGCTGGCGTCATCTCGTGAGCGCGGCCCAGGCGTCGGCCATCTCCTACGGCAAGAACATGGAGATCTACGAGGAGGCGCTCGAGCTGCTCCTCGCGTAGCATCCCGGCTACTGCCGAGCGCCGCGGTCTGGGGCTAACGTCGCTACTGAGCGGTGTACCCGCCGTCCACCGGCAGGCAGGCGCCCGTGACGAAGGAGGCGTCGTCCGACGCCAGGAAGAGCGCGGCCCGTGCGATCTCGTCGGGCTGGCCGAGCCGGCCCATCGGATGCTTCTCTTCCAGGAACTTCCGGCTCTCGGGCTGGTCGGTGAGGACCTTCGTGAGGTTGGTGTACACGAACCCGGGGCACAGGGCGTTCACCCGCACGTTTTCTCGGGCGAAGTGCACGGCCATGTCCCGGGTGAGCTGGACCACCCCGCCCTTGCTGTGCACGTACGGGTCGAGCCCTGTCCCGATCTCTCGCGGCCGGCCCACGAGGCCGTAGATCGAGGACAGGTTCACGATCGAGCCGCCACCCTGTTTCACCATCTGATCCGCGACGGCCCGGGACATGAGAAACGTGCCCTTCATGTTGACGGCCATCACGAAGTCCCAGACCTTCTCCCAGTCCCAGTCGGCCGGCGCGTTCCGGGGGGCCACCCCGGCACTGTTCACGAGGACGTCCGCCCGCCCGAATCGCTTCACCGTCTCGTCGACGAACCGTTGCGAGTCGGGCCGGCTCGTCACGTCGCCCACCATCACCAGCGCTTCGCCGCCGGCGCTCTTGACCTGGGCCGC
>DASZJM010000129.1:0-50164 GCA_035948165.1 Candidatus Methylomirabilota bacterium | reverse complement strand
GGATCCGCGTTGACCACGGTGCCCGGCGGGGTGATGACGGTGAGCGGGCGGAACGCGCCGGAGTTCACGTCGGTGCCGGGGTCGAGGAAGGCCTTGATCATCGTGAAGGCGCCGGTCGGGGCCATGGCCGGGCCCACGTTGGTGGGCGCGGCGGTCTGGGGCGAGGTGCCGGTGAGGTCCACCGTGATCGTCTCGCCCGCGACGGTGACGCGGGCCCGGATGCTGAGCGGCTCGAGGCGCTCGGTCCCGCTCTCGAGGTGGGCCTCGTAGGCGTAGTCGCCGTCGGGCAGGGCCGCGATGGCGCGCCGCATGCGCTGCTCGGCCCGGTCCATCAGCTCGACCACCGCGGCGCGCACCACCGGAGCCCCGTAGCGCCCGGCCAGGGCCTCCACCCGCTCGGCCGCCTTCCGGCACGTGCCGATCATGGCGTCGAAGTCGCCCTTGCGCTCCCGCGGCCCGCGCATGTTGTGGAAGATGAGGTCGAGCGCGGCCTGGTTCGGCGTGCCCCGGTCCACGATGCGGATGGGCGGGATGCGCACGCCTTCCTGGAAGATCTCGGTGGCGCCGCCGGAGAGGCTGCCCGGGCTCATCCCGCCCACGTCGCCCCAGTGGGCCCGCACCACCGGGAACACGAAGAGCCGGCCGTCGGCGAAGAGGGGATAGATCATCGCCACGTCGTTGAGATGCGTGCCGCCGGTGTAGGGGTCGTTGTGGAGGAAGATGTCGCCCGGGTGGATGTCGTCGCCGAACTTCTCGCGCACCGCCTTCATCGACCAGCCGATCGGCACGATGTGGAGCGGGTGGTCCTGTCCCTTGGACATCGAGACGATCTGGGCGTCGCCGTCCATGAGCACGCACGAGAAGTCCTCGCCCTCGTAGAGCACCGAGGAGTACGCGGTGCGCACCAGGGTGACCCGCATCTCGCGCACGATGGAGGCGAAGCTCTCGCGCAGGACCTCGAGGGTGATCGGATCGATCGCGGGGCTCACGCGGTCGCCTCCCGCTCGAAGCGCAGGCTGCCGTGCAGGTCGACGGTGCCGCGCCAGCCGGGCGGGACCACGGTGGTCGCGCCGAACTCCTCCACGATCGCGGGGCCGGCGAAGTCCGCGCCGGCGGGCAAGCGGTCGCGCTCCCACACCGGGCAGTCGTGGGCCCGGCCGTCGAACCACACCGGCCGCCGCTCCAGCTGCGCGGTGTCGAGGGGGGCGCCCGTCCCGGCGTGACGCTCCGCCGCCGGCTTCGGCACGAGCCCATAGGCGGTGAGGCGCGCGTTGACGAGCTCGATCGCCGCCCCGGGGTTCGCGTGTCCGTAGACCTCCCGGTGGAGGCGGTGGAAGTCGGCCTCGATGACGGCGGGATCGGCGCCGACCTCACCCACCGACACGCTCAGCTCGAAGGCCTGGCCGCGGTAGCGCAGGTCGAGCGAGCGGAGCAGCCGCTGCTGCTCGGGCCCGAAGCCCTCGCGCTCGAGCTGGCCGCGGGCCGCCGCCTCCATCTCGCTGAAGGCGGCGCGCAGGGCGGGCCCGCGCTCCCTCAGGAGGCCGACGCGGGTGCGCACGTCGTCGTGCTTGATGTCGGCGGCGAGGAGGCCGAGCGCGGAGAAGTTGCCGGGATGGCGCGGCACCAGCACGCGCGGGATCCCGATCTCCTCGGCCATGGCGAGCGCGTGCATCGGTCCCGCCCCGCCGAAGGCGATCAGGGTGAAGTCGCGCGGGTCGTGCCCGCGCTGGATCGAGATCTCGCGGATGGCCGAGGTCATGCGCGCGACCGCGATCCGCACGATGCCCTCGGCGAGCGCCTCCATTCCCAGCGGGCGCGCCATCCGCGCGCCGAGCGCAGCCACCGCCACGCGCGCCCGCGCCGCGTCGATCGCGATGCTGCCGCCGAGCGGGCGGCGGGTGCCGATGCGGCCCAGCACCACGTTGGCGTCGGTCACGGTGGGCTCGGTGCCGCCGATCCCGTAGGCGGCGGGGCCGGGCGCGGCGCCGGCGCTGCGCGGGCCGACCGCGAGGCTGCCGTCCACGTCGAGCCAGGCGATGGAGCCACCGCCCGCGCCGACGGTGTGCATGTCGATCTGCGAGACCTTGACCGGGAAGGCGCCCACCATGGCGTCGGCGGTCATATGGGGCTGGAGGTCGCGGACGAGACAGACGTCGGTCGAGGTGCCGCCCATGTCGTAGGTGATGAAGTCGCGCACGCCCGCGGCGGCCCCCACGAAGCAGGCCTGGCTCACCCCGCCCGCCGGACCGGAGAAGATCGTCTTGATCGGCAGGCGGCGCGCGGTGTCGGTGGTCATCATGCCGCCGCTCGAGGCCACCGTGAGCACGCCGTGGACGTAGCCGGTGGCGAGCAGGCGCTCCTCCAGCGAGGTGAGGTAGCCCTCCATGAGGGGCTGGAGGTAGGCGTTGAGCACGGTAGTGGAGAAGCGCTCGAACTCGCGGTACTCGGCCACGACGTCGGCGGAGCAGGAGACCGGGAGGCCGGGGGCGCGGCCCTTCACCGCGTCGGCCACCGCGTGCTCGTGCGCGGGATTCAGATAGGCGTGGAGCAGGCAGACCGCGATCGCCTCCGCGGGCGCGGCGAGGGCCGCGTCGAGCGCGCGCTCGATCGAGGCGGGATCGAGCGGGACCAGCACCGCGCCGTCGGGGCCGAGGCGCTCGGTGACCTCGAAGCGGTCCTGCCGCTGCACCACCGGCTTCGGGCGCACGAAGGTGGGGATGAAGAGCGCGGGGATGTTGCGCTTGGTGCGGCCGATCTCGATCAGGTCGCGGAAGCCGGCGGTGGTCAGGAGCGCCACCCGGGCCCCGCGCCGCTCGAGCACCGCGTTGGTGCCGACGGTGGTGCCGTGGACCAGGCGGCGGACGTCCGCGCTGGCGATGCCGAGTGCCTCGAGCCCGGCCAGGACCGCGGCCGCCTCGTGGCGCGGGCGCGACGGGACCTTGGTCACGACCACCCGGCCGGTGGCCGCGTCGACCGCGGTGAGGTCGGTGAAGGTGCCGCCCACGTCGATGCCCACGATGTACATGCGGCTCAGATCCCCGCCTGCTCGAGGACGACCTGGGCGGCCCGCACCAGGCACGGGGCCCGGTCCGCGATGTGGGCCATGCGCGGGTCGGTGGACTCGCCGCGCACCCAGCGGCGGTGGAGCTGGACCACGACCACCACCGTCTTCCAGAGCGCGAACGCCTCCCACCAGGAGACCGCGGCGGGGTCGGCGCCGGTGAGGGCGACGTAGCGCGCGGTGATCTCCGCCCGCGTGGGCAGCCCCATGTGGGCGAGGCCGGGGCGGGTGCCGCGCTGGGTGGCCTCGGTGTCGCTCGGGTCGGGCCAGTAGTTGAGGAGCGTGCCGAGGTCCACCAGCGGATCGCCGAGGGTGGTCATGTCCCAGTCGAAGATCGCGGTCACGCGGTCCGGGTCGTCCGGCGCGAACTGGCAGTTGTCGAGCTTGAGGTCGTTGTGCACGATCGACGCGCGGCGGGGCGCGGGGCGGGCGCGCGCCAGGCGCTCGTGGACGCGCTCCATGTCACGGTCCGCGTCGTCGGGGCGGGCCAAGGCCCAGCGCTTGGCCCATCCGTCGAGCTGGCGGTCGACGAAGCCGTCCGGCCGGCCCAGATCGTCGAGCCCGCACCCGGCGGGATCGAGGGCGTGGAGCGCGGCCATCGCCTCCACGAGGGCGAAGGCGACGCGCCGCCCGACGGCGGGATGGGCCGCGAGGCCGGGCGGCACGCTGTCGCGGATGACCTCGCCGCGACGGCGCTCCATCACGAAGAAGTCGGCGCCGAGGACGGCGGGGTCGTCGCCGAAGAGATACGCGCGTGGGGCGCGGTCGAAGTGGCGCCAGAGCCGGGAGAGCACCTTGAACTCGCGCTTCATGTCGTGGGCGCCCGGGGCGATCTGCCCGAAGGGCGGCCGGCGGAGGACCAGCTCGTGGGCGCCGACCCGCAGGAGGTACGTGAGGTTGGCCGAGCCGTTGGGGAACTGCAGCACCTCGATCGCTCCGCGGGCCTCGGGGAGCACCTCGGCCAGGCGCGGCCGCAGCCACGCCTCGAGCGTGGCCCAGTCGAGGGCCTCGCCGTCGCGGACGGGGGCGACCTCGGCGGGCGCCTCCGGGCTCCCGGCCGCCGCCGGGGACGGCGCGGAGCGGATGGTCAGGCCGCGCCTCCGTGCACGCCGAGTACCGCGCCGGTGGTGAAGCTCGACGCGCCCGAGGCGAAGTAGAGCGCGGCGCCCACGATCTCGTCGGGCTCGCCCCCGCGGCCGAGCGGCATCGTTTCCTTGGCGCGGGCGCGGAAGGCTTCGAGGTCCCACGCCTTCGAGATGTCGGTGAGGAAGGGACCGGGCATGATGCAGTTCACCCGGACCGTCGGCCCGAAGGCGCGCGCGAAGCCCTCGGTGATCGCGTTGACCGCGGCCTTGGCCGCCGCGTAGGGGATCACCCCGGCGGACGGGCGCACCGCCGCGGTGCTCGACACCATGATGATCGAGCCGCCCGCGCCCGCGGCCATGCGCGCGCCCACGAGGGCGGTGAGACGGAAGGGGCCCTTCAGGTTCACGTCGATGACCTTGTCCCAGAGCTCCTCGGTGACGTTCTCGATGCGGTCGTAGAGGGGAGACATCCCCGCATTGTTCACCAGCACGTCGACGCGGCCGAACTCGGCGTAGGCCCGCTCGGCGAGGGCCTCGACCTGGCCCCACCGGCCCACGTGGCAGGCCACCGGCAGGGCGCGGCGCCCGGTCGTCTTGCGCACCTCCTCCGCGGTGGCCTCGCAGGAGGCGAGCTTGCGGCTCGCGATGACCACGTCGGCGCCCGCCTCCGCGAAGGCCAGCACCATGGCGCGGCCGAGGCCCCGGCTGCCGCCGGTCACGAGGGCAACCTTGCCGGTGAGGTCGAAGAGGCGGCTCAGCATCCGAGCCGCTCGGCCAGCTCCACGAAGTCGCCGACCACCACGTCGAAGGGCTGCGCGGTGTCGGGCTCGTCGGCGCCGCGGCCGGGCCCGTGCTCGAGCGGGCGGGGCACGTAGGCGGTGCGCAGGCCGCAGCGGGCCGCCGCCTTGAGATCGCCCGGATGCGCCGCAACCATCAGGCACCGCTCGGGCTGGAGGCCGAGCGCCTCCGCCGAGCGGAGGTAGGCCTCGGGGGTGGGCTTGTAGGCGTGCGCGACCTCCGCGCCCAGGATGGTGTCCCACGGCAGGCCGGCGCGCTTGGCCATGTTCACCATCAGCGCGATGTTGCCGTTGGAGAGCGTGGCCAGGACGTAGCGGCGCTTGAGACGGGTGAGGCCGGCCACCACGTCGGGCCACGGGTCGAGCCGGTGCCACGCGTGGTTCAGGTCCTCGATCTCGGCGGGGGAGAGGCCCTCGACCCCGAAGTCGCGCAGGAGGCGGAGCAGGCTCTCGCGGTGGAGGTCGTCGAGCCGGACCCACGGCCGCCGGCCGCTGCGGACCTCCTCCATCGCGGGCTGGTAGAGCCCGCGCCAGGCGTCGGCGAATTTCGGCCAGTCCACCGAGAGGCCGCGGTGCTGGCCGAAGGCCTGGCCCTCGCGGATGATGCTGCTCCGCCAGTCCACCACGGTGCCGAAGACGTCGAAGGTGAGGGCGCTGATCGAGGCGGGGTCCATGGGATGGGCTCCTGCCGCGAATGCTACGACGGCGGGCACGGGGAAGGCAAGCCGCGGGCGGACCGTGGTACTGTCGGCCGCGGCGGCGCAGCGACCACTTCAGGGGACGGAGGAGACCGATGATCGCGATGTGGGTGAAGGTGCGGATCAAGCCGGAGATGCGGGAGAAGTTCCTCAAGGCCATCGAGGTCGACGCGCTCGGCTCGGAGCGCGACGAGCCCGGCTGCCTGCGCTTCAACGTGCTGCAGGACGAGAAGGACGCGAACCTCTACTACTTCTACGAGATCTACAAGGACCAGGCCGCGCTGGAGGCCCACCGCAACACCCCGCACTACGCGGTCTGGCGCGGGGTGGCCGACGTGCTGGACGGGCCGACCGAGCCCACCCGCTGCCAGACGATCTTCCCGGCGGCCCGCCCCTACTGGGGGAAGGTCTAGGCGGGGCGCTGATTGAGCAGTGACTAGCGCTGGCCGAGGGCGCGGTTGGCGACCTGCACCGTCTTCTTCTCCACGTCGAAGCGGTGGGTCTCCTTGCTCTCCACGTCCCCGCCGGTGACCCGGATGAAGAAGGTGTCGTCGCCGAACTCGATGGAGTGGATGTCGCCCACCGCGAAGGCGGCCGCGTGCCCGGGCTCGTTCATGAACTCGCGCTGCAGGGTGAGGTCGGCGTAGCCGGGCTTGCTGCCGTCGTCCAGCCGGCGCCAGCGGCGCATGCGGGTGGCGTTCTGGTAGTTGCCGTAGACGACCCAGCACGGGCCGTGATCGTGCACGGAGGACGCGGCCCCCTTGGCGCGGCCGTGCACGAGCACGTGCACGTCGGTCTCCGGATCGTGGCCGATGGTGGTCCGCTCCACGTGCGGCACCGGGTCGCCCAGGTGCTTCTTCAGGAGCTCCGGGTTGTGGAGGAGCTTCTCCAGGTGATCGCGGATCTCGGCGAGGCCGGCCGGGATGCCCCTGGTCTTGATGGTGGCGCGGGTGTCGGCCAGGAACTGATCGAGCGAATACGTCGTTTCCATGGGGAGTCTCCTTTTCTGAGCGGGAAGATTTTACACCTCTGACCGAACGAGAGGAAAGCCCATGAGGAACGTCCTTCGCTCCGCCGTCGGCGTGCTCGCCCTGGCCCTGGTCCTGCCGGTGTCCGCGCGGGCCGAGACGTGGGTCATCGATCCGGCCCACACCGTCTCCGGCTTCACGGTCAAGCACCTGATGATCGCCAACGTCACCGGCGTCTTCGAGCTGACCCGGGGCACCATCGAGTACCGGCCGGGCGACCCGGGCTCGGTCAAGGCGGACATCACGATCGAGGCCAAGAGCGTCAACACCCGCATCGGCCGGCGTGACGACGATCTGCGCAGCGACAACTTCTTCAGCGCCGGTTTCCCACCCTGGCGTTCAGGTCCAAGCGGGTCCAGAACGTGCGGGCGGAGGGCTTCGACCTGGTGGGTGACCTGACCATCCGCGACGTGACCCGCGAGGTGGTGCTCAAGGTGGACGGGCCGACCGCGCCGATCAAGGATCCCCAGGGCAACCGCCGGGTGGGCGCGACCGCGAGCACCACGATCAACCGGAAGGACTTCGGCATCATGTGGAACCGGACCATCGAGGCCGGGGGCGTGGTGGTGGGCGACGAAGTGAAGATCAACCTCGAGGTCGAGGCGATCGAGAAGAAGAGCTAGCGTGGTGTAGACTGAGGGTCCGTGCCCGACTCGATCGCTCCCCCCAGCCTCCGCCGCGACGTCCGCATCATCGGCCTCATCGGGACGGCGCACTTCTTCAGCCACTTCTTCCAGCTCACGCTGCCGCCGCTGTTCCCGCTGCTGAAGGACGTCTTCGGCGTGCCGTACGTGGCGCTGGGCCTGGCGGTGAGCGTCTTCTACGGGGGCTCGGGCATCGGGCAGACCCTGTCCGGATTCCTGGTCGACCGGGTGGGCGCGCTGCGGGTGCTGATGGCCGGGATGGGGCTCCTGGCCGGCTCCATCGCGCTGGCCGGCCTCGTGCCCTCGTACTGGTTCCTGCTGCCGGTGGCGCTGCTGGCCGGCCTCGGCAACAGCGTGTTCCATCCCGCCGACTACTCGATCCTGAACGCGTCGGTCGACCCGCGGCGGATCGGGCGCGGCTACAGCGTGCACGCGATCTCCGGCAACCTCGGGTGGGCGGTGGCGCCGACGGTGGTCTTCGCCCTGACCGCGCACTTCGGCTGGCGCGCGGCCCTGGTGACGGTGGGCGGGCTCGGCCTCGCGATGGTGATGGTGCTGGCCACCCAGGGCGGCGCCTTCAGGGGCGCTCACGCGGGCGCGCGGCGCGCCGTCGGGGTGACCGACGTGCGCGTGCTGCTGTCCGCGCCGGTGCTCGCCGCGTTCGCCTACTTCGCCCTGATCGCGACCGCGCTCGTCGGGATGCAGACCTTCGGGGTGACCGGCCTCATGCGGGTCTACGAGACGCCGATGGCGCTCGCCACCGCGGCGCTCACCGCGTTCCTGCTGGGCGGCGCCGCCGGCATCCTGGGCGGCGGCTTCCTGGCCGATCGCACGAGCCGCCACGACGTGGTGGCGGTGAGCGGGCTGATCGGCGCGGCGGCCCTGATCCTGTTGGTCGCCACCGGGGGCGTGGGGCCCTCGCGGCTGCCGCTGGTCCTGGCCGTCGCCGGCTTCTGCCAGGGCGTCACCGCGCCCTCGCGCGACATGCTGGTGCGCGCGGCCACGCCGCCGGGCGCCTCCGGCAAAGTCTTCGGCTTCGTCTACTCCGGGCTCGACCTCGGCTCGTGCCTGGTGCCGGTGGCCTTCGGCTGGATGCTCGACCACCGCGATCCCCGCATGCTGTTCGTCGCGGTCGGCGTGCTGCTGCTCTGTACCATCGGCACCGTCGTGCAGGTCCGGCGCCGCGCCCAGCCCGCGCCCGCGGCCGTCACCCCCGCCACTTCCTAGTCGCGTCGCCCCCCCCCGCGCCGGCGGGGCCCGGCTAGAACCAGTGGGCCTTGTCGACCACGTTCCGGAGCGGCTGGCCCGCGAGGAACCGGCGGCAGTTGTCCAGCAGGATCTCGCCGCGCCGGTCGTCGAGGTACGGGCCGTAGCCCGCGGTGTGCGGGGTGATCAGCACGTTGGGTGTGGTCCAGAGCGGGTGATCCGAGGGCAGCGGCTCCTGCTCGAAGACGTCGAGCCCGGCGCCCGCGATCTCGCCGGCCCGCAGCGCGGCCACCAGGTCATCGAGGCGCGTGGTCATGCCGCGGCCTATGTTGATGAAGAACGCGGTCCGCTTCATGCGCTGGAAGCGCGCGCGGTGCATGAAGCCTTCCGTCTCCGGGGTGTGGGGGACGGTGAGGATCACGAAGTCGGCCTCCGGCAGCAGCGCGTCGAGCGCGTCGGGGCCCTCGAGCTTGAAGACGCCGGGCGGGGCCTCGCGGCGTCGCGCGTCGATGCCGATCACCCGCAGCCCGAAGGCCTCGGCGAGGCGGGCGGTCTCGCTACCGATCCCGCCGACGCCCACCACCAGCGCGGTGGCCTCGGGGAGATGGACCACCCCGGTGTCGAGCGGCGCCGGCCTCCACTCGCGGCGGAGCTGGAGCGGCACGTAGTGGTGCAGGCCGCGCGCGAACGCGAGCACGAAGGCCATGATGTGGGCGCCGATGTGGTCGTTGTAGATCTCGCGGAAGTTCGTGACCACCACCGGGTGCGCCACCAGCTCGCCGAAGTAGTAGCCCGCGGGCGGCGCGGCCTGCGGGGCCTGCAGCCACCGGAGCGCGCGCGCCTGGCGCAGGAGGGCGGGGGAGAGCGTGCCGAACGCGGCCTCCGCCTGGGCGATCTCGCGGGCCGCCTGGGCCTCGTCCTCCGCGACCATCACCCGGAGCGCGGGCAGGGCCGCGCCGACCTGCGCGGCCCACTGGCGCGTCGTCTCGGTCTGAGGCGGGAGCATCAGGAGGGTCGTCATGGCCCCACACCATAGCATCCCGCGTCGCTTGGTGAGGGAGGGACCCGGGCGCTAGGATCGAGGGAGGATGGCGAGCCGGGTCGGGGTGCTGGGCTGGGTCACCGGCGTGCTCTCGGCGGTGCTGGGCGCGCTCGCCTTCGGGGCGGTGCTTTGCCTCTGGTTCCCCGCGGTGCTCACCACGCCCGCCCTGCGCGACGTCTACCCGATGGAGATCGTGCGCACCACGATCAAGATGGCCCTGGGCGTCGCGTTCGTTCTGGGCCTCCTGAGCGTGCTGCTCAAGCGGCGCAAGGCGCTCGGGCTCACCGGCGCCGGGCTCGCGCTGCTGGCCACCCTGATGGGCGGCTCGGAGGTGGCGGTGGCGACGCCGGTGGCGCGTTCGAACCACGTGGGCCTCGACTGGTTCCTGCTCGACCTGTTCCTGCTCTCCGCGATCTTCGTGCCCATCGAGCTCCTCTGGGCCCGCCTGCCGCAGCCGGTCTTCCGGCGGGAGTGGCGCACCGACCTGTGGCACTTCGGGATCAGCCACCTGCTGGTGCAGCTCACCGTGTTCCTGACCATGGCGCCCGCCGCCATCTTCTTCCGCTGGGCGGTGGCCCCCGAGCTACAAGCCGCGGTGGCGGCCCAGCCCTACGCGCTGCAGTTCGTGGAGGTGCTCCTGGTCGCGGATCTCTCGCAGTACACCGTGCACCGGCTCTTCCACACCGTCCCGTGGCTCTGGCGCTTCCACGAGATCCACCACTCGAGCCGGACCATGGACTGGCTGGCCGGCTCGCGCCTGCACCTGCTCGACATCGTGGTCACGCGGGGGCTGAGCTTCGTGCCGCTCTACGTGCTGGGCTTCGCGCAGGCGCCGGTCTTTGCCTACGTGCTCTTCGTGTCGTTCCAGGCGGTGCTGATCCACGCCAACGTGCGCTGGCGCTTCGGGCCGCTGCGCTGGGTGCTGGCCACGCCCCAGTACCACCACTGGCACCACGCGGTGGAGCCGGTGGACGTGAACTTCGCGGTGCACCTGCCGGTCATCGACGCGGTGTTCGGCACCCTGCACCTGCCCGCCGATCGCTGGCCGCCCGCCTACGGTCTCGCGGGGGCGCCGGTGCCGGACGGCTACTGGGCCCAGCTCGTCCTCCCGTTCCGCCGGAGCCGATCGCGGGCGTGAGGTGGCGCGCGCCCGCGCCTAGAAGCGGACCGCGCGATAGGTCTCGGGCGCGAAGCGCGCGAAGAGCAGCGCGACCGCGGTGAGCATGACCGCGGCGGAGGCGAGCGCGGCGCTCGCGCCGGCCAGATCGGCGGCGAGGCCCAGCGCGATGGGCCCGATCACGTAGCCGAGATCGGCGAGCATACGGTAGGTGCTGAGCGCGGCCGCGTTCATGCCGCCGGGGGCGGTGTCCGCCGCGTAGGCGGCGGGGGCCGCGCCGCTGATCCCCATCGCCACGCTCCACGCCGCGCACGCGACGAGGAACCACGCGTAGGTCGGTGCGGTGAGGAAGAGCACGAGCGAGACCCCGGACAGGATCGTCGAGGGCACGATGATGATCTTCCGCCCGTAGCGGTCGACGAGCACGCCGGCGGGATAGGCGAGGGCGAGGCCGACCACGCTGGCCAGGGCGAGGCCGAACCCGATGCGATCCGGATCGAGGGCGAGCCGGTCGCGGGCCAGGATCGGGATGATGTTGAAGAGCGCGCCGGTGCGGGCCACCGCGTTCACGAAGGCGATGAGGCTCACCAGCAGGAACCCCGGATGCACGGTCAGCAGGCGGAGCTGACCCCGGAAGGACACCTCCGCGGTCTCGAGTAGGCCCCCGGGGCGCGCGGGCCGCGTCTCCGGGATCGCGAGCCACGCGACGATGGAGGCAAGGAGCGAGGTGACCGCGTACGCGAGGAACGGCGCGGCGAGGCCCCAGTGGGTGGCGAGAAGCCCGCCCGGGAATGGGCCGATGCCGACCGCGAAGATGAACACGCCCTGATAGACCGACATCATGCGGCCGCGATTGGACGGGGTGGAGATGTCGGCGAGGACGATGAGGCCGGTGGTGAGCACCAGCGCGGCGCCCGCCCCGGCCACGAAGCGCGCGCCGACGAAGGCGGGATAGGTGGGAGCGAGCGCGCAGAGCAGGTTGCCGAGCGCGGACACCACGCCGCCCACCGCGAGGGTGGCGCGGCGCCCGAGCGCGTCGGCGAGGCGGCCCGCCGGCACCGCGATCAGGAATCGCGCGAGGCCGTACGCCGCGATGGCGAGCCCGATGGCGGACTGGGTGACGCCGAAGGAGCGCGCGTAGAGGGCCAGCGCGGGCACGATGCTGCCGAAGCCGAGCTGGTTCACCGCGATGAGCACGCACATCCACGTCAGGATGCGTGTCCCCGCGGGCTCTCGCATGACCGTTCGGGTGTATCCCGTAATGCGATGGAGCGCAAGCCTGGCCGGGCGTATGATCGGGCGCATCTCACGCACAGGAGGCGGTCATGGCGGCAGGCACGGCAAAGGGCTTCGCGGTCTTCGCGGGCGTCGCACCCGAGATCATTCGTGCTTCCGCGCACGAGGCGGAGACCAGAGGATTCGGCTCGTTCTGGGTGAATCACCCGGGCCCGGTCGACGGCCTGGGCTCACTCGCGCAGGCCGCCGCGGAGACGCAGCGGATCGATCTGGGCGTCGGGGTGGTGCCGCTGCACACGCGCGGCCCCGAGGCCATCGTCGCCGGCGTGCGGCAGCACGGCCTCGCGCCCGCGCGGCTCCTGCTCGGGGTGGGCAGCCCGAACCCGCAGGCCCTGAAGCGCGTGCGCGAGAGCGTGGCCGCGATCCGCAAGGGCATGACCACGCGGGTGATCGTGGCCGCGCTGGGCCCGAAGATGTGCGCGCTGGCCGGCCAGGTCGCCGACGGCGTGCTCTTCAACTGGCTGACCCCGGAGTACGCGCGTCGCTCCGCGGAACTGGTGCGCGCCGGCGCCAAGGCGACCGGGCGCCCGATGCCGCGGACCTACGCCTACGTGCGGGTGGCGCTGGGGCCGGGCGCCGTCGAGCGGCTCCACGACGAGGGTGGGCGCTACGCGGCGATTCCCGCCTACGGCGCCCACTTCGAGCGCATGGGCGTGAAGCCGGTGGACACCGCGATCGCGGCGACGTCGCCCGCGGGCATCCAGAGCGGGCTGGCCGCCTGGCAGGGCGCGGTCGACGAGATCGTCCTGCGGGCCATCGTCGCCCACGATACGGTGGACGACCACCTCACCCTCCTCCGCGCCCTCTGACCTCCTTCTGACCTCCTACTGAAGCTCGCGGCGGACCAGGCGGGCGCCCTCGACGAGGGCGGCGAGCTTGAGGCGGGTGGCCCAGCGCGGGGTCTCCCAGAAGCCGCAGTCGGGGTTGAGCCACAGCTTGTCGGGGGCCACGTAGCGGAGGATCGCGCGGATCCGCTCCGCGACCTCGGCCGCGGTCTCGGCCTTGAACGCCTTCACGTCGATGACCCCGGCGCCGAGCTCCTTGTCGGTGGGGAACTCGCGCCAGAGGGGCAGGTCGTCCATCCCCCGGTTGGCGTACTCGAGCACGATCTGCGACGCGGTCAGCTCGTGGAGCGCGGGGTAGACGTTGCGATAGCTGCGCACCGGCTGGAACGGGCGACCGTACAGGTTCCCGAAGCAGACGTGCACCGCGATCTTGGCCCGCACTCCGTCCACCGCGCGGTTGACCCCGAGGGCGAACTGCGGCGCGTGCCCCGCGTACATGCCGCTGTGGGGCTCGTCGATCTGGATGAAGTCGACGCCCGCGTCCACCAGCGCGCGGCACTCCGCGTTGACGATCTCGACCAGGTCGGCGAGCAGCGTGTCGCGGTCGCGGTACGGCCCGCCCGGGCGCAGCGGGAACATGAGGGTGTAGGGCCCGGGCACGGTGGCCTTGAGCGGCCGGGTGGTGAGCGACCGGGCGAGCCTCCACTCCTCCACGATGCCGAGCCCGGCGGGCGCGGTGATCTTCTCGACGACCTGGAAGGGCGTGTTGGTGTCCCAGTGCGGCTGGCCGAGCTGGCGCGGCTCGGGGAGCGCGCGGATGCCCTGCAGATGGTCGTAGAAGCCGATGATGAAGCGCACCCGGCCCATCTCGCCGGTGGTGAGCACGTCGACGCCGGCCCGCTCCTGGTCCAGCAGCGCGGCCTGGGTCGCGTCCTCCATCAGCTCGGCCAGGTCGGTGGCCCCGAGTCGGCCGGCCTGGATCGCCTCGCGGGCGAGCCAGACCCATCCCGGCAGCCCGTGGCTGCCGATGACCGAGGTGGGGAGGAGCAGTCGCTCGGCCGTCATTTGGATCGTTTGGCGGGCCGCCGGGCCAGGCCGGCGCGGATCTCGTCCATCGCGGCGCGATGCTCGGCCGAGTCGAGGCACTCGCGGAAGCCCGCCTCCATCTCGCGCCGGAATGTGTCGAAGTCGAGATCGAACGCCCGCGCCATCAGCCGCTTGCTCCAGGCCACCGCGGTGGCGGGCAGGGCCAGGAAGCGCGCGATGGTCTCCTCGACTCTCCGAGAGAAGTCGACCGCCGGCACCACGCGGTGCACGAGGCCGAGCGCCTCGGCGCGGGCCGCGGTGATCGGCTCGCCGGTGAGGATCAGCTCGGAGGCCCGCGCGGCCCCGATCAGCCGGGGCAGGCGATAGAGGGCCATCGACGGGATCAGGCACTCCTTCACCGCGGGGAGCCCGATGGTGGCGGAGGCGGCGGCCAGGCGGTAGTCGCAGACGAGAGCGAGCTGGAGGCCGCCGCCCAGGCAGTGGCCGTTGATCGCCGCGATGAACGGAACGGGCAGGCGCTCGATCGCGGTCATCGCGTCCTCCCACGCCACGAAGTGCGGCAGGGTCATCGCGCCGTGGGCCAGGGCCTTCAGATCGACCCCGGTGCAGAAGGCGCGGCCGGCGCCGCCGATCACCGCGACGCGCAGCGCGCCGCGGGCGGCCTCCGCCGCGACTGCCTCGACCAC
The DNA here is from genome assembly GCA_035948165.1 of Candidatus Methylomirabilota bacterium. Classification (GTDB taxonomy): domain Bacteria; phylum Methylomirabilota; class Methylomirabilia; order Rokubacteriales; family CSP1-6; genus CAMLFJ01. The sequence continues at coordinate 35,672 of DASZJM010000129.1, read as the reverse complement.
CGCGTTCAGCTCCGCGACCCAGCCCGGATCGCCCGCGTTGAGCACCTCGGGCCGGTTCAGCGTGATCCTGGCCACCGGCCCGTCGAGCGCGAGAGTGACCGCAGAGGCGGACATCGCTCGCGGAGCGTACGTGGGCGCGGTCGCGCCTGTCAAGGCGCCCGCCGATGCTGGCTCCTCGTGGGGCCGCGTGCTAGGCTTTCTGCGAGGAGGACCGAGGCATGCTGAGCCGCGAGGACAACGAGCTCCTGACCCGCACCGGACCGGGCACGCCCATGGGCGATCTCGTTCGCCGCTACTGGATCCCCGTGGTCGAGTCGAAGGAGCTGGCGCCGGGCGGGCGCGTGAAGCGCGTGCAGCTCCTGGGCGAGCGGCTGATCGCGTTCCGCGGCAAGAGCGGCCGGGCCGGGCTCATCGGCGAGTTCTGCCCGCATCGCTCCGCCTCGCTCTTCTACGGGCGCGTGGAGGACGCGGGGATGCGCTGCGCCTACCACGGCTGGAAGTTCGGCCTCGACGGCCAATGCGAGGAGATGCCGAGCGAGCCGCCGGAGTCGGGCTTCGCGTCCAAGGTGAAGACCGCCGCCTATCCGTGCGTGGAGGCGGGCGGCGTCGTCTTCGCCTACATGGGCCCGGAGAGCACGCCGCCGGCCCTGCCGGAGCTCGAGTGGACGTTGCTGCCCGAGGGGCACACGTTCACGTCGCGGCGGGTGCAGGACTGCAACTGGTTCCAGGCCCTCGAGGGCGGCATCGACTCGAGCCACATCTCGTTCCTGCACGCGCCGATCGATCACCGCAACAGCGAGGTCACCCAGGACATGGACCGGGTGAGCTTCGGGGTCGGGGCGGCGGTCTCCACCGGCGACCGGGCGCCCCGCTTCGAGGTGGTCGACACCGACTACGGGGTGCTGATCGGGGCCCGGCGCGGCAGTCCCGACGGCCGCTGGTACTGGCGCGTCACCCAGTTCCTGCTCCCGTTCTACACGATGCCGCCCACCGACCTCGACGAGCGCGTGGTCCAGTCGCACATCTGGGTCCCGATGGACGACACCCACGTGGTGAACTGGATGGTGACCTGGCACCCGGACCGCAAGCTCACCCCCGAGGAGATCCAGCTCCACGTCGAGGGCAAGGGCGCGCACGTGTGCGACTACGCCCCCGCCACCTCTGAGCCCTACGGCGACGTGCGTACCGCGGCCAATCGTGAGAACGACTACTTCATGGACTGGGAGGTCCATCGCACCCGGATGTACTGCGGGATCCCGGGCTTCGGGGTGCAGGACCAGGCGGTGCAGGAGAGCCAGGGGGACATCGTGGACCGCAGCCAGGAGCGGCTGGGCTCGAGCGACACCGCGATCATCCAGGTGCGCCGCCGCATGATGACCGCGGCCCGCGCCCTCCGCGACCACGGCACGCCCGCCCCCGGCGCCAACCCGCGCTCCTTCCTGGTGCGCTCCACCTCGGTGGTGCTGAACCCGGGCGAGAGCTGGGTGGACGGCGCCCGCGCGCGGGTGCTGGTGCGGGCGGGGGACCAGCTGACGCTCGTCTGATCCGCCCCATGCCCGGGCGCATGGCCGGCCGCGTCGCGCTCGTCACCGGCGGCGGTGGCGGCATCGGCCTAGCGACGGGCCAGCTCTTCGCGGAGGAGGGCGCGGCGGTGGCCCTGCTCGACGCCGACGGGGACGGGGTGGCCGCCGCGGCCGAGCGCATCCGCGCCGCGGTGCCCGGGGCCGCCCCGCTCGCGCTCGTCGGCGACGTCACCCGCGAGGACGACGCGCGCCACCTGATCGAGGAGGCGTCCACCCGCCTGGGCGGCCTCGACACCCTCGTGAACGTGGCCGGCGTGCGCGTCTACGTGCCGCTCGCGGAGGCGACCGGGGCGGACTGGGAGCGCATCATCGGGGTCAACGTGCTCGGCACCGCCCACTGCTGCAAGGCGGCGCTGCCGCGGCTGCGACAGAGCGGGCGAGGCAGCATCGTCAACGTCTCCTCCGTGTACGGGCTCATGGGTCGCGCCGGCATGGGGCAGTACGACACCACCAAGGCAGCGGTGCTCGGCTTCACGCGGGCGCTCGCGGTGGAGGAGGCGCCGCACCGGGTGCGGGTCAACGCGGTGTGCCCGGGCGGCACCATCACCCCGTACCACATCCGGCGGGCCGCCGCGCGCGGCGTGTCGGAGACCGAGCTGCGCGGCGAGCGCACCCGCGACAACCTGCTGGGCCGCTGGGCGGAGCCGCGCGAGGTCGCGTTCCCGATCCTGTTCCTGGCCTGCGACGAGGGCTCGTTCGTGACCGGCGCCACCCTGATGGTGGACGCGGGCCGATCGATCCTGTGACCGACCCGCCTCGGACCGTCTCGCGCCGAGGCGGCGAGCTCCGGGCCGTCGAGCCCCGGGTCATCTCAGTCGACGTCCTTCGCGGCCTCACGGTGGCCGCGATGGTGCTGGTCAACAATCCCGGCTCGTGGAGCGCGATCTACTGGCCGCTCCGGCACGCCGAGTGGAACGGCTTCACCCCCACCGACATGATCTTTCCGTTCTTCCTCTTCATCGTCGGGGTCGCGATCCCGCTCGCGCTGGGCGCACGACTCGAGCGCGACGCGCCCGGGCTGGTCGGGCGCGTGCTGCGGCGATCGCTCGCGATCTTCGCGCTCGGGCTGCTCCTGCACGCCCTGCCGTGGTTTCACCTGGCCACCCTGCGCGTCCCGGGCGTCCTCCAGCGGATCGCGGTCTGCTACCTGCTGGCCGCGCTCCTGGTGATCTGGAGCCGCGGCATCGCGGGGTGGCGCCTCCAGGCCCTGGCCGCGGGCGCGCTGCTCGTCGGCTACTGGCTGCTCATGACGCGCGTGCCGGTGCCCGGCGGCGTCGCGGGCGACCTGAGCCCGGCGGGCAACCTGGCCGGCTACGTCGACCGCCTGGTGCTGGGGCCGCACGTGTGGACGGTGTCGAAGTTCTACGACCCGGAGGGACTGTTGAGCAGCCTGCCCGCGGTGGCGACCACACTCCTCGGGGTGCTGGCCGGGCACTGGCTCCGCGGGGCCGGGACGGCCCGACGCGTGACCGGCGGGCTCGTGCTGGGTGGCCTCGCCGCGACCGCGGTCGGCTGGCTCTGGGGGCAATCGTTCCCGATCAACAAGTCGCTGTGGACCAGCTCGTACGCGCTCTTCATGGCGGGCCTGGCCGCGCTCGCGCTCGCCGCCTGCTACTGGCTGATCGAGGGGCGGCGGTGGCGGAGGCTCGCGGGGCCGTTCGTGGTGCTGGGGATCACCGCCCTGCCGCTCTTCTTCCTCTCGAGCCTGATGGCGCGCCTGCTGCTGCTGATCCGGGTCGGCTCCGAGCAGGTGCGCCTGCAGGCCTGGCTCTTCGACCGCCTCTTCGCGTCGTGGCTGCCGCCCATCGACGCGTCGCTGGCCTATGCGCTCGCCTACGTCCTGCTCTGGTGGGGCCTCATGTGGGCCCTCTCGCGGACCGGCGTGCGCCTGCGCGTGTGAGGGCGGGAGCCCGGCTCACGAAGGGGCTATCGCGGAGCCAGAAGCGCCAGGGCCGATCCACCCACGCCTCCGCGTAGTCGATGCCCACGCGCGGCCCGGCGGCGATGCGCCGCGCCGGCACCGCGGGGCGTCGCTCGATCCAGATCCGGTCGCCGAGCAGGTCGGCCCGGTCGAAGCGACGATCGATCCCCAGCGCGATGCAGAGCTTGCCCGGGCCGCTGGTGAGGCCGTGGAGCGCACCGGCGCCGCGGCGCCGCCGCATCAGCCCCACGCCCTCGACCGGCTCGAGCGCGCGCACCAGCACCGCGTGCGGGACCTCGGCGACGCCGGTCACCACGTTGAACTGGAAGTACATCCCGTAGACGAAGTACACGTACGCGGTGCCCCCGCGGGCGTACATCGTCTCGGTGCGGAGAGTGCGGCGGCCGCCCCACGCGTGGGAGGCGCGGTCCTCGGGACCGCGGTACGCCTCGGTCTCCACGATGAGGCCCGAGACCCGACCCGCGCGGGTGGGCACCACCAGCAGCTGGCCGAGAAGACGGCGGGCCACCGTGACGACATCGGGATTCGCGTAGAACGCGCGCGGCAGCTTCGGATCGGGGGAGGTCACGGCCCGCCAGTGTGCCACGAAAGGCGGCCCGCGGAGAAACACCGCGGGCGCGGCCGAGAAGGGACCGCGCCCGCGGCTCCACCGGACGGCCAGGCGCGCCGGCTCCGGTGACGGAGCGGTGAAGGGGCGCTACCGGCGCGCCCCCACCACCAGCAGCACCACGCCGCCGGCGAGGGCCAGCCCGCCCAGGATCGGCGGCAGCGGGACGGTGTGTTCTTTGTCTTTCGTGGCCTTGATGGGCCCGACCTCGAGCACCTTCTCCCGGGTCGTGTAGGTGATGCCCTGGTAGGCCAGGGACACCACGCCGATGGCGATCAGGACGATGGCGATGACGAGGACTCCGCTTTTCATGGGCCCCTCTCAGAAGCGGGCGGTGTAGCGCCCGGCCTTGCTGTCCTTGTGCCGCTGCTCGACCACTTCCCAGTTGACGTTCTCGAGGAAGGCGGTGATGTACTCCGCTCGCCCGCTCGCCCCGTAGTCCACCATGAACGCGTGCTCGAAGACGTCGAGGACGAGGATCGGATGGAACCCGGCCGGATGCCCCTGCTCGTGACTCGAGATCCAGCAGTTGAGTAGCGCGCCGGTGGCCGGGTCGTGATAGAGAATCGCCCAGCCCACGCCGCGCATGGCCCCGGTCTTGGCGAAGTCCTCCCGCCACGCGCCCGCCGAGCCCCACGCCGCGCCCACGTCGGAGGCCAGGTCGCTGCCCGGCGAGAGCTTCGACCCCGACGCGAGGTTGGCGAAGTAGTACTCGTGGAGCACCAGCCCGTTCATCTCGAAGCCGAGCCGCCGCCGCGTCTCGGCCCACGCGGGCGAGCCGACTTCCGCCTTGGCGGTGGCCTCGAGCAGGCCGTTGGCGTTTTTCACGTAGCCCTCGTAGAGCGCCCAGTGCTGCGTGATCTGGTCGTCCGAGATGCCGGCCAGCGCCTTGGGCTTCAGATGCTCCTGGACCTTGTAGTTCATGTCGAGCGAGCTCCTAGACGGGGCGACGTCCCTGGATGATGCGGATCAGGACCACCGCGATCGCGATGAGCAGCAGCAGATGGATGAAGCCGCCCAGGGTGTACGAGCTGACCATCCCGACCGCCCACAGCACCAGTAGGATCACGAAGATCGTCCACAGCATGTCGTCGTCCTCCGAGTATTGAGTTCGAGTCTCTTGCCCGTGCGTCGGCCGGGTGTAGACGCACGTGACGTGCCAGTGAGCGCGGAGTGGGCAAACTGCCTGAATCCCCGGCACATGTCAGCGGATTCCGCGTCAGCGGACGCGGGAGCGATCGGGATCAGGTCAGGACTACCCGGTAGAAGCGCCTCGATTCGGCCGTCGGAAGGCGGAATACTTCGGATCGCACGGCGACGCTTCAGTGGCACGGCGCTTGCGCTGCCACGCCGCCCATGATCGGTCGAGCCGAGGATCTGCTGGGAGAATGCCGGGCCGCCGACAGCGGCCTGGCCGCGGTCGTGGAGGCGGTGCTGCGAGAGGAAGGTCCCTACAAGGTCGTGTCCGCCGCGGGCGTCGAGGCCTGGCGGGAGCGAGAGCCGAGGCTCTGGCGGAAGGTGGCGGAGTGGCTGGACGAGCGCGGCGTCACGCTCGTTCCGGTGTGAGCAGGATCCGGCGAATGCCGGCCAGCGGGATGGCCACCCAGTCGGGGCGGTTGTTCCGCTCGTAGCGGAGCTCGTAGCAGGCCTTCTCGAGCTCGAACGCGGCGCACGCCGCGAGGAGATCCTCTTCCGAGCGGGGGATCAGCGCGGCCGGGCTCGCGGCGGCGGCCCGCCGGTAGCCGTCCAGGAACGCGCGCCGCGCCTCGGTCTCCCACGCGGTGAGCATCGCCAGCGCCGGCGCGCGCTCGGCGGCGGGCACCTCGAAGGCGATCGCGTGGGCCGCGTAGTCGAGCGAGCGGAGCATCCCGGCCACGTCGCGCAGGGCGGGCAGCTTGGCCCGCCGCTCGGCCAGGGGCCGCGCGGGCTCGCCCTCGAAGTCGATGATCACGAAGCCGTCCTCGGTCTTCAGCACCTGCCCCAGGTGGTAGTCGCCGTGGCTCCGGATCTTCACGGTGCCGACCAGCGCTTCGAGCGCGCGGAGCGCGCGCACGACCCCGGCCCCGTTCGTGTCGGCCGGCGGGGCGCCGCCGCCCGGGAGGTCCCACACGTCGCCCGCCTCCACGTCGCGGCGGATGTCGGCGGCCCAGCGGGCCACGTCGTCGCGGGTGATCGGCTCGGGCGCGAAGTCGGGATCCGCCGTGTCGGAGGCGAGCGCGGCGTGGAGGCCGCCGGTGATCGTGCCGAGCCGCCGCATCTCCTCGACCAGCGGATCGGGGCCGGTGCGCGCGGGTCCCGCGCCGAGACGCCCGCGCAGCACGCTCAGCACGTGCTTCCACCCGTCGCCGCGGTTCGCCACGAACTCCTGGAGCACGCCCAGGGTAGCGGCACCCTCCGCCGCCTCGTGCTCGGCCCAGCCGGCCAGGCGCGGGACGTGACGGAACGAGGTCCGGGTGGTGAGGAAGCGGGTGATCTCCAGATCCGGGTTCAAGCCGGGCTGCGGCCGGCGCAGGGTCTTCCACACGAGCCCGGTGCCCAGGAACACCGAGGTGTTGCTCTGCTCGCCCGCGTGGCGGCGCGCGTCCACCGCGTCCGGGTCGGGCGGGAACACCCAGCCGGGGGTGGAGTGGAAGGCGAAGCGCCCGGTCGGGCCGTCGAGGCGGCGGCCGGCCACGATCGCGGCGAGGACGCGGCGGCCGAAGCGTGGGTCGTCGTGGGCGTCCACGATCGCGGCGCCGTCGAGCTCGGCCATCGCGGCGGGCGGCGGCGCGTCGGCGGCGACGGTCACCGCGACGTGGTAGCGGTCGCCGTCGACGTCGAGGAGCAGCAGGACGAGCGGGGCGTCCTCGTCGAGCGTGGCCCAGTCCCGCACCGCGAGCGCATCGATCCCGTGGGTCTTGGCCGCGAACCATCGCTGGCGAACCAGGTACCGGGCGAGTTCGGAGCGGCCGGGGCCGGCGAGCCGGGCGACGATCGCGGCGGGATCAGAGCGGGGAGGCCTCGATACCATAGAGCGGCTCGCTGGAGATCGGGGGTTGGAGGCGGAACCAGTAGTAGCCGTAGGGAGCGAGGCTGATGAAGTAGGGTAGCTCGCCGATGGTGGGGAAGCGGGTGTCGCCCAGCATCTCGACCGGGGTGTACCCGCGCCACGCCTTCAGATCCAGCTCCACCGGCTGGGCCGATCCAGCCAGGTTGTGCACCGCGATCAGGATCTCGCCCTCGTGCTCGCGCACGTGGGCCAGCACGCTCTCGTTGGCGGGGCGGAGGAAGTGCAGGGTGCCGCGGCCGAAGACGCGGGTCTTCCTGCGCACCTCGATCAGGCGCTTCATCCAGTTGAGGAGCGACGAGGGCGTCCGCTGCTGGGCCTCCACGTTGATGGACTGGTAGCCGTAGACCGCGTCCACGATGAGGGGCAGGTAGAGGCGCGCGGTGTCCGCCCGGGAGAAGCCCGCGTTGCGGTCGCCCGTCCACTGCATCGGGGTGCGGACCCCGTTGCGGTCGCCCAGGTAGATGTTGTCGCCCATCCCGATCTCGTCGCCGTAGTAGAGGATCGGGCTGCCGGGCAGGGTGAAGAGCAGGCTCGAGAGCAGCTCGATCTTGCGCCGGTCGTTCTCCAGGAGCGGCGCGAGCCGCCGGCGGATCCCGAGGTTCAGGCGCATGCGCGGGTCGGCGCCGTAGGCGTAGTAGAGGTGGCGCCGCTCCTCGTCGCTGACCATCTCGAGGGTGAGCTCGTCGTGGTTGCGGAGGAAGAGGCACCACTGGGCCGCGGGCGGGATCTCGGGGGTGTGCACGAAGATGTCGGTGATGGGCCGGCGGTCGCCGTGGCGGACGGCCAGGAAGATGCGCGGCATGAGCGGGAAGTGGAAGGCCATGTGGAACTCGTCGCCGTCGCCGAAGTAGGGGCGGACGTCGGCGGGCCACTGGTTGGCCTCGGCGAGGAGGATCCGCCCCTGGTACTGGGCGTCGATGGTGCGGCGGATCTCCCGGAGGAACTCGTGGGTCTCCGGGAGGTTCTCGCAGCTGGTGCCCTCGCGCTCGAAGAGGTAGGGCACCGCGTCGCAGCGGAAGCCGTCGAGCCCCTTGTCGAGCCAGAAGCGCATGACGTCGAGGAGCTCGCGCCGCACCTGCGGGTTGTCGAAGTTCAGATCCGGCTGGTGGTGGAAGAAGCGGTGCCAGTAGTAGGCCTTGGCCACCGGGTCCCACGTCCAGTTGGACTGCTCGGTGTCGACGAAGATGATGCGCGCGTCCCGATAGCGCTCGTCGGTGTCGCTCCAGACGTAGTAGTCGCGGTAGGGCGAGTCGGCGGCGCGCCGGGCCGCCTGGAACCAGGGGTGCTGATCCGACGTGTGGTTGACCACCAGGTCCGAGATCACCCGGATGCCGTGGCCGTGGGCCGCCTCCAGGAAGCGGTCGAAGTCGGCCATCGTCCCGTAGTCGGGGTGGATGGCCCGGTAGTCGGCCACGTCGTAGCCGTCGTCGCGCAGCGGGGAGCGGAAGAACGGCAGCAGCCAGAGGCAGTCGACGCCCAGCTCCTTCAGGTGGCCGAGCTGGCTGGTGAGCCCGATGAAGTCGCCGATGCCGTCGTCGTTGCCGTCCTTGAAGGCGCGGACGTGCAGCTCGTAGAAGACCGCATCCTTGTACCAGAGGGGATCGGTCAACTGGGCCTCGCTTAGTGGGCTGACACCGGAAGCTTCATTATGTATCCGCTCGGCTCGCCTTCGGCTGCACCTCGCCAAGCCACTGCCCCGGACGCTCGTGGGTGGGCGGGTAAGCGAGAAAGCATCTCATCTCACGCGTAGTAGTCGAAGTCCCGCTCGCGGCGGCGCCAGCGGCCGAGGCGGTAGACGTGGGCGGAGGCGGTGCGCGGGTCGAGGCTCACGGTGTGCCGGCCGCCGCGGATGAGGCGCCGCTGGTCGGCGAGCAGCTCGTGCAGCTCGTAGGTCTCGTCGGCCGCGATGCCGATCTCCTCGAGCGGGATCTCGAGCGTGCTCTCGTGGGTGGCGAACGGATCGAGGTTCACCGCGACCAGGATCACGTTGTCGCGCTCCGGGGTCATCTTGCTGTAGAAGAGCACGTGCGGGCTGCTCGAGGGGTAGAAGCGGAGGCCGCGCATCGCGTGCAGGGCACGGTTCTCGCGCCGGATGACGTTGAGCCGCGCGATGTGGTCCTTCAGGTGGCCCGGCGCGTCCCAGTCGCGGACCCGGATCTCGTACTTCTCCGAGCCCTGGTACTCCTCGCTGCCGGGCAGGGCCGCCGACTCCCCCAGCTCGAACCCGCTGTAGATGCCCCACACGGTGGACAGCGTGGCCGCGAGCGTCGCCCGCATGCGGAAGGCGGGCGTGCCCCCGCGCTGGAGCACCTCGGGGAGGATGTCGGGGGTGTTCACGAAGAAGTTGCCGCGGAAGTACTCGACCATCTCCGACCGGGTGAGCTCCTCCAGGTACTCGGTCAGCTCCTCCTTGAAGTTCCGCCACGTGAAGTAGGTGTAGGACTGGGTGAAGCCGGCCTTGGCGAGCGCCCGCATGACCTTGGGGCGGGTGAAGGCCTCGGAGAGAAAGATCACGTCCGGATCACGGTCCTGCACTTGCCGGATGAGCCACGCCCAGAAGTCGAGCGGCTTGGTGTGGGGATTGTCGACCCGGAACGTCCGCACCCCCTGCTCGATCCAGAAGCGCACCACCCCGAGCAGCGCGTCCCACAGGGCGGGCCACGCCTCGGTGGCGAAGTTGATCGGGTAGATGTCCTGGTACTTCTTGGGCGGGTTCTCCGCGTACTTGATCGTCCCATCCGGGCGCCGGTGGAACCACTCGGGATGCTCGCGCACCCACGGGTGGTCGGGCGAGCACTGGATCGCGAAGTCGAGCGCGATCTCGAGCCCCAGGCCCCGCGCGCTCTTCACGAGGCGGCGAAAGGTCTCGAGGTCGCCGAGCTCGGGGTGCACCGCGGTGTGGCCGCCCTCGGGACCGCCGATGGCCCACGGGCTGCCCGGGTCGCTGGGCCCGGCGTCGAGCGCGTTGTCGGGCCCCTTGCGGGCGGTGCGGCCGATCGGGTGGATCGGCGGCAGGTAGACGACGTCGAAGCCCATCCGCCGGATGTCCGGCAGCCGCTCGATGCAGTCGTCGAAGGTGCCGTGGCGCCCGGGCAGCCGGCCCTGCGAGCGCGGGAACATCTCGTACCACGCCGCGAAGCCGGCCTCCGGCCGGTCGACCACCACCTCCAGCTCGCGGTCGTAGCGGGTGAGATCGGGCCGCGGCGCCACGCGGGCCATGAGCTGGCGGAGATCGCCGTCGAGCAGCGCGTCGAGGCGCGCGTCCTGCGACGACGCCCCCGCCACACGCTCGAGGGCGCGGGCGAGCGCGGCCTGGTCGGCGCCGGAGACGGTGGCGCGCGCGCGCCGCACCATCTCGGCGCCCTCGAGCAGCTCGCTCGTGAGGTCGGCCTGGCCGCCCTTGATGCGCCTCCGCATCTCCTCGCCCCACGAGCCGAAGGCGTCGGTCCAGGCCTCCACGGTGTAGAGGTAGCGGGCGTTGGCCTCGAGCCGGAAGGCGCCGCCCCAGCCGTCGTTGTCGACGAGGCGGAGCGGGGCCTCGTGCCAGCCCGACTCGTCGCGCCGCCGGTAGCAGACGCGCGCGGCCAGCAGGTCGTGCCCCTCCTTGAAGATGTCCGCCGAGACCGCGAGGGTATCGCCCACCACGCGCTTGGCCGGATACCGGCCGTCGTCCACCGCGGGGCGGACGTGCTCGATGACGATGGGGCGGCGCTCGGGCTTCATCGCCACCGGTCCACCAGGTAGGGCTTCTCCTCCTCGAACATCCCGCCCAGCCGCGCCGCGCTCTGCAGCATGGCGAGCGGCGGCCGGCCCTGCGTCTCCAGCACCACCGAGGCGGCGCGGCCGAGGTAGAGAGGAGCCAGCGACTGCGCCGCGTGGCTGCGATAGACCACGCGGGTGCGGTAGGCGAGGACGAAGTCGTAGACCACGCGGGTCCACAGGCGATCCGAAAAGCGGAAGCGCTCCAGCGGCCGATCGCTCAGCTCGAGCACCTCGCCCAGGTTCTCGGGCGCGAGGATGCGCTCCCACACCGGGAGCAGGTCGCGCACGCCTTGCACGAAGCCCACCTGCATCAGCGAGGGATCGACCGGCGGGCCGCCGGGCAGGGGCTCGGGGGGCACCCCGAAGCTCACCACCGGCTCGGAGCCGCGAATGTCCAGCCAGAAGCTCTCCGCGCGGTCGGCCAGGGCGAAGAGCGCGCCGGCCACGCGGCCCACCGTGCGGCCGAGCGGCGCGGACGGATGCGCCGCCGCGGCCACCGTGCGCGGCCCGAGCACCGACTGGCCGATCGTGAGCCCCTGCTCGATGGCGGCGGCGGGCATCCAGAACTCGAGACCCTGGTGCCCGAGCTCGCTCTCCCAGATCGGCTGCTGGAGGAAGAAGTCGGCCGCCGCGGCCGAGCAGGCGAACTCCTCGGCGAGCGGGTGCGCGAGCTGGCGACCGAAGAGGCTCCGCATCAGCGGGACCACGAGGGCCTGGGTGAGCGTACCGTCGTAGCGGTAGCGCCGGTAGAGCGGCAGCATGAGGCCGTAGTCGTCCTTGAGCACCGGCACGGCGAGGCCACGGAGCCACTCGCTGGTCATGCTGCTCAGGTCGGCGTTGAGCATCACGATCGCGCGCGCCTCGAGCCGTCGGCCCACCGTGAGGACCGCGCGCACCGCGGAGGCCCAGTCGAGCCCGTCGTCGCCGTGACCGCCCGGGGCGGGCACCGAGACCGCCCGCAGGTCGCCGAGGGCCGCGGTCACCGCGGCGGCGGTGGCCTCCGACGGCGCCTGGTCGACGTGGACCACCGCGGCGGCCTGGCCCGCGAAGTGGGCGTCGAGCCCGGTGCGCACCGCGGCCGCCACCGCGGCGAGGGCGGGGATCGGGCCGGCGGTGGCGAGGCCGATCACGACGTCGGCGCTGCCGAGCCGCTCGACCGTCGCCTGGACCTCGTCGGGCAGGGTCGCGGTGTCCATCACCCGGTCAGGTGGGCGAGCAGCGCCAGGTAGTCGCTCAGGTGGCGGGTCACCAGGAAGTTCCGGCGCACGTGCTCGCGCCCCGCCGCGCCCATCCGGCCGATGAGCTCGGGGTTCGACAACAGCTGACGGATGCGGAACGCGGCGCCCTCCACGGTCTCCACGGTATACCCGGTGACGTTGACGACCATCTGAAATGGGATGCCGCCCGCGATGGTACCGATGACCGGCTTGCCCTTCCACATCGCGGTCGCCACCTCCAGGGTGAAATCGGCCTTCAGCGGCTTCTGGATCGCGATGGTGGCGGCGCGCTCGAGCGCGTTCAGCTCGGTCTGGGGATCCGGCGGCAGCAGGATGACCGAGATGTCGGGGTCGTGGGAGGCCGCCTCCTGCAGGTCGCCGAGGGCGTCGCCGCCGGGGGCGGGGGGCGGCCCGGCCAGCACGAGGCGGACGTCGTGGTGGCGCTTCACGAGCCGGTAGGCGTTGATCACCCCGGCCGGATCGTGCTGGCGCTCGAACGGCCCGACCTGGAGGAGGATCGGCTTGTCGCGCGGCACCCGCAGCCGATCCATCTGCTGCGCCTGCTCGCTGCGGCTCATCTCCCGGTTGCGCTCGGAGAGCGGATCGATCGCGGGATAGACGATGAAGCGCGGGATGGAGAGCGGCGCCGCGAAGCGGGCGAGCGAGAACACCGCCGCGTCGTAGCGCTGGACCAGCGGGCGCAGCGCGTTCCAGAGCTGGGGCTGGGCCGAGGAGAGGTCCTGGTGGCACCGCCACACCCACCGGCCGGTCTCCCCGCGCGGCTCCACCAGGCCCACCGGGGCCGCGTCGTGCACCATCACCAGGTCGGCGTCGAGGCGGAGGCGCCGGGCGTTGTCGATGCCGGTCTCGCGCAGGCGCGCGAGCATGCCCTCGGTGATGACCTGCTCGGTGCCCCCGAGCGCCTTGGTCACCGCGCGGCTCACCTGGTCGAAGTCGGCGGTGCCGATGGTGATCTCCCAGGTGGTCTCGACGCCCAGGTCGTTCAGGATCGCCACCACCCGGCCGAGGCTCTCGGCGAGCGCGCCGTAGCGCGACGCGCTCACGTGGAGGAGGCGCTTGCCGCGCAGGCGCTCGCCGATGCGCATGAGGAAGTCGACCGTGCCGCGGGGGGCGACCTGGCGGTAGTCGTCGAGCTTGACCAGCGCGCCGGGGGCCATCAGGCGGCCTCGCCGGCGATGGCGTCGCTGAGCACGCTCAGGTGCCGATCGCGGATGCGCTCGAGGCTGCCCGCGTGCGGATCGATGTGGGCGAGCCGATCGGCCAGGTCGGGACGGGCGAGGACCCCGCCGACCCACTCCGCGAAGTCGCCCCGGCCGCGGCCCGCGCGATAGCGCGCCTCGATGGTGTGGTAGAAGAGCGCGCTCACGTCGACCTCCGCGAGCGCGTCGCGGAACTCGGTGAGGGTGCGGGCCTGGTGCCCGGTCGGCACCGGTACCAGGTGCACCTGGTAGAAGCGGAAGCGCTTGCCCTGGGTGCGCGGCGGAGCGGTGCCGAGGTGCTGGAGGTGATCGGAGATGGTGGCGATGAGCTCCTCGCGCACGCGCTCCATCGAGCCGGCGTGGAAGGCGTCCACCGCGGCGAGCCGCTCCGCGAGGCGGACGTCGCGGACCTCGGTGCCCACCCACAGCGAGAAGTCGTTCGGGTACGCCTCCGCGAGCACCGGGCGATGGAGGAGGGCCGCCGACGTGTGGCAGAAGATCGACTCGACCGGCACCTTCTCGAGCTGCTGGACGAGCTCCCGGGCGTCGTGGGCCTCGTGGGGCAGCAGCTCGTTCAGGTCGAGGCAGCCGAGGAAGACGAAGGGCTGGGTCTCGCTCATGCGGTAAGCTCTCCCCAAGGACGAGGTCGATGCGAATCCTGCTCCTGAGCCGCGAGTACCCGCCGCACGTCTACGGCGGCGCCGGCGTGGTGGTGGACCACCTGAGCCGCGCGCTCGCCCGCCGCGCCACCGTCGAGGTGCGCTGCTTCGGCGACCAGGCGCTCGCGGGGGCCCGCCTGAGCGTGCGCGGCTACGCCCCGTGGGAGCGGCTCCACGGCGGCCCGGAGGTCGCGTACGCGCCCGCGCTGGAAGCGCTCTCGGTCGGGCTCGCGATGGCGCGCGACCCGGTCGCGGCCGACCTCGTCCACACCCACACGTGGTACGTGGGATTCGGAGGCATGCTGGTGCAGGCGATCCACGACCTCCCGCTCGTGGTCACGCTCCACAGCATGGAGCCGCTGCGGCCGTGGAAGGCCGATCAGCTCGGCACCGGCTACGCGGTGTCGACCTGGGCGGAGCGCCTCGCGGTCGAGCGGGCGGAGCGCGTGATCGCGGTGTCGGCCCAGATGCGGGAGGACATCCTGGTTCACTTCCGGGTGGAGCCGGACCGGGTGGTGGTGATCCACAACGGCGTCGACGCGGAGGCGTTCCGCCGGACCGAGCAGCGGGAGGCCCTCGCGCGGCACGGGGTGCGCGAGCCGTACGTGCTCTTCGTCGGCCGCATCAGCGAGCAGAAGGGCATCTTCCCGCTGCTCGAGGCGGCCCGCGCGCTGCCCGACGCCGTCTCGCTGGTGCTCTGCGCGAGCAGCCCCGATACCCCGGAGCTGGCCGCCCGGCTCGAGGCCGCGGTGGCCGGCCGCTCCCGCGTGCGCTGGATCAACGCGATGCTGCCGGTCGCGGAGGTCGTGCAGCTCTACAGCCACGCGTCCGTGTTCGTGTGCCCGTCGATCTACGAGCCGTTCGGCCTCATCAACCTCGAGGCGATGGCGTGCGGCACCCCGGTGGTGGCGAGCCGCGTCGGGGGTATCCCCGAGGTCGTGGTGGACGGCGAGACCGGCTGGCTCGTCCCGCCGGGCGATCCGACCGCGCTCGCGGAGGCGCTCCGCGTCGCGCTCGCCGATCCGGCCCGCGCGCGCCGGATGGGCGAGGCCGGCCGCCGGCGCGTCGAGGCGCACTTCTCCTGGGACCGCATCGCGGAGCGCACGCTCGCGGTGTACCGGGACGCGATCGCGGCCAAGGCCGCCGCCCGCGGTGAGCCCCCCGGGGGTGATCACCGCGCCGGCTCCGCGAGGTAGAACGCCGCGCTCCACGGCGGCAGCTCCAGCCAGCCGCCCTCGGGCAGGAGCAGCGCGTGGAGCCGCCGGCCCCAGTCGGGACCGGGGCCGGGATGGGCGATGGGAGCGGCCCCGAGGTTCGCCACCAGGCGCAGCGTGCCGGCCGGGAACTTCCACGCGATCTCGATCGCGGTCTCGCCCAGCGCCTTCCACGAAGCGGCCGGGGTCGGCTCGGCCGCGAGCAGCGGCACGATGGCCTCCGCGCGGACCCGGAGGAGGGTCCGGTGGAGCGCGAGCCAGGCCTGGTGCTCGGGCCCGGCGAGCCGGCCCCAGTCGAGGACGGAGCGCGCGCGCGTGGTGGCGGCCTGGGGATCGGGGATGCGCTCCTGCATCGCGGGGCTCGCGAACTCGGGGAAGCGCGCGAACTCGCGGCGCCGGCCTTCCGCCACCGACGGCCCCAGGTCGGATCCCAGGTCGCTGAAGAAGAGGAAGGGCTCGGGGGCGGCCCACTCCTCGCCCATGAAGAGCAGGGGCAGGGCGGGGGCGAGCAGGAGGACCGCGGTGGCCGCGCGGACCGCGTCCGCCTGGGCGAGCGCGGTGATGCGCTCCCCCATCGCGCGGTTGCCGACCTGGTCGTGATTCTGCAGGAAGCCAACGAACGAGGTCGGCGGCAGGTGCCCGCTCGGCTCGCCGCGCAGACCGTCGCGGTACCCGGAGCGCTCGCCCTGGAACGCGAACCCCTCGGTGAGGCAGCGTCCGAGATGGGGCAGCGGAGGCTGGTAGTCCTCGTAGTAGCCGCCGGACTCGCCGGTGAGGAGCACGTGGAGCGCGTGGTGCGCGTCGTCGTTCCACTGGGCCTGGTAGAGCGGGCGGCGATCCGCCGCGCGCTCGAGGTAGCGCGCCTCGTTGGCGCCGTTCTCGAGGACCAGGTGCACCGGGCGCTCGCGGCCGGGTCCATCGGCCACCGCGCGCCCGAGCTCTACCAGGAGATGCGCGGCCGAGTCGTCCACGATCGCGTTGACCGCGTCCAGGCGCAGACCGTCGAGGTGGAACTCCTCGAGCCAGTAGAGCGCGTTGTGGATCATGAAGGAGCGGACGATCTCGGCCCCCGGGCCGTCGTAGTTGATGCCGTCGCCCCAGAGCGAGCGGTGGCGTGGGGTGAAGAAGCCCGGGGCGTAGCGGTGGAGGTAGTTCCCCTCCGGGCCGAAGTGGTTGTACACCACGTCGAGGAAGACCGCGAGACCGCGCGCGTGGCAGCCGTCCACCAGGGCCTTGAGATCGTCCGGGTGCCCGTAGCTCGCCTCGGGGGCGAAGAGGAGCACGCCGTCGTAGCCCCAGCCCCAGCGGCCGGGGAAGTCGGCGACGGGCATCAGCTCGATCGCGGTGACCCCGAGCGAGGCCAGGTGGTCGAGCCGGTCCGCCACGCCGCGGAAGGTGCCGTCGGGCGTGAACGTGCCCACGTGCAGCTCGTAGAAGACGAGCCGCTCGGGGGGCAGGCCGGCCCACGCGCCGTCGCGCCAGCCGTAGGCGAGCGGATCGACGACCTCGCTCGCCCCGTGCACGTCGCCGGGCTGATAGCGGGCGGCCGGATCGGGCACCAGCATCTCGCCGTCGATGCGGTAGCGATAGCGCGTGCCGGGCGGCGCCTCGCGGCTCACGTACTCGGCCCAGCCGCCCGCGTCGCGCGGCATCGGCACCGCGCGCTTCGGCTCCTCCAGCCAGAGCTCGACGCGGTCCGCGCCCGGCGACCACAGCCGGAACATGGTGCCGCCGTCGCCCTGCGGGAGAGCCCCAAAGGGCATGCGGTGCGCGCGCCGGACGGTGGGGGTCGCGGTCATCGGGCGGGACCGGGGGCGGTGACGCGCTCGAGGAGCGCGACCGGGAAGCGGGCGAGGAGGGCCGCGGCGGGCAGCACCGCGACCCCGTCGCGGCGCTCGCTCGTCACGCCGAGGCCGGTGAGACGGTCGCGATAGGCGCCCGCGAGCTCCTCGGGGAGGACGACCGCGGTCCGCTCCCAGGTGGCCGCGTCCAGCTGGATGCGGCCGGTGAGCCCGCCGAGCCGCGCGGTGAGGCGCGGTACCACGGTGACCACCGCGTCCGCCCCGGCGGTCCGGGCCAGCGCCACCAGGTGATCGGCGCGCGTGCCGCTCGTCTCGAGCGGGCGGTAGGCGCCCGAGGCGAAGAGCGCGGCCCGCTCGCGCCGGAGGGTGAGCGCTCGGTGGGTGAGGTAGAGCTTCACCCCGGCGTCCGGCCACTGGGTGAGCAGCTCGGCGCAGAGCCCGGTGGCGTCGCCGCCCGCGGCCTCGAGGGCCGCGATGCGGGCCCGCAGAGCCTCGAGGCGCGCCCCTCGCGTCGCGAAGTCCACCGGGCGACGGTTGTCCGGATCGACCAGCGAGAGGTCCCACAGCTCGGTGCCCTGGTAGAGATCGGGCATGCCGGGGACGCTGAGCTTGAGCAGCGTCTGGGCGAGCGAGTTGACCGCCCCGTGGGCGGCCACGCGCCGCTGGAAGGGGCGGAAGGCGGCGAGGAACGGGCCGTCCGGGGCGAGCAGGGCCCGCACGAAGCCGCGCATCGCCTCGTCGTAGCCCTCGCTCGGGTTGACCCAGCTCGTGCGCCGTTTCGCCTCCTTGGTGGCCTTCTCCATGTAGGCGACCAGCCGATCGGTGACGGTCGCGAGCGGCTCGTCCTCGTCGCGCGCGGGCCAGGCGCCCATCAGGGTCTGGTAGAGCAGGTACTCGTCGTTGCGGTCGGGCGCGGCCTCGCCATCGACTTGCCGCTTGAGGCGCCGGGCGATCCCGCGCCAGCGGCGAACCTCGGCGGCCCACGCGTCGGGCACCTCGGAGAGGACGTCGATGCGGGCGCGCACGTCCTCGCCGCGCTTGGTGTCGTGGGTCGAGGTGGCGAGCATGGACTCCGGCCAGCGCTCGAGCCGCTGCTGGTTGCGCGCGTGGAACACCGCGACGGACTCCCCGTAGCGCGCGGGGTCGCCGCCCACCTCGTTGAGCGAGACCAGGCGGTTGTAGCGGTAGAAGGCGGTGTCCTCCACCCCCTTGGCGGTGACCGGCCCGGTGGTCTGCTGGAAGCGCATCGCGAAGTGGCGGCGCGCGGCGCGCTCGTCGGATCCGCTCCGCTCCGGGTGGCGCAGCAGCAGCACGTCGCGCACGAAGTCGAAGATCGACACGTTCACGGTGGGGTTGCGGCGCTTGGCCTCCGCGACCGCGGACTCGATGTAGCCGCGATCGCGCGGACCGGGGCCGTCGCTTCCGTCGTCGCCCACGTAGGTGCGATAGACCGCGAAGGCGGCCACCACCTCGCGGATCGCGCGCCCGAGGCTCGGCAGGGTGAAGTCGCGGGCGAGGCGGTCACGCTCGGACATGCGGTCGAGGTGGTAGCCGAGCTGATTGATCTCGCTCGCCATCGAGACCTGCATGATGAGCCGCTTCGCCTCGTAGGTGAGATCGGCCATGCGGGCGCCGTCGCCGGCCACCCGCGCGTAGAGCGCGGTCATCTGCCGCGAGGTCCCGCGGTCGACGAAGAGCCCGTTCACGCTGGCGAGGAAATCGTAGCCGGTGGTGCCGGCGACCACCCACCACCCCGGAAGGGGCTCGTCCGTGCCCAGGATCTTCTCGGCCGCGATCCAGAGCGGCCGGGCCTCCAGGCTGGCCGCTTGATCGGCCGCGTGGGTGCGGTAGAGCGCGGCCAGCGCCTCCGCCTCCGGCCCGGTCAGCTCGGGCACCAGCCGCCGCGCGGTGGCCACCAGCGCGCCCTCCTGCACGCGGCGGAAGTACTCGCCGGGCGCGTAGAGGCCGTCCGGGTGATCGATGCGCAGCCCGGTGACCTTGCCCTCGCCGACCAGGCGCAGGACGAGCTGGTGGGTCGCGTCGAACACGGTGCGGCGCTCCATGCGGATCGCGGCGAGGTGGCTCACGTCGAAGAAGCGGCGGTAGTTCACCTCGTCGCCCGCGACGCGCCAGTCGGCCAGGCGGTAGGTCTGCGCGGAGAGCACCCGATCGAGCGCGTCGAAGGAGGCCGGATCGCCGGGAACCCCGTTGAACCGTCGCACCGTCTCCTCGATGTGCTCCCGGATGTCGGACGACTCCTTCACGAGGGCGAGCAGGCGGCGCTTGACGATCTCCTTCTCGCGCATGCGCTCCTCCACCCGGCGCGGATCGGTCTCGGTGCGCCCGGGGAGATGCTCGATCGCGGTCAGGATGCTGCGCAGCTCCTGGAGCCCGGGGTCCTCCGGCCCGAGGCGCTCGGCCAGGGGCTCGAGCCCGTCGGTGAGGATCTGCGGGTAGGTGCGCGGGGTGATCGGCAGGCGCGCGCCCGCGTACCGCAGGTGGAAGGCGCCGTCCACGAACTCGAGCGCGAGCTGCTGCGATTCGAGCACGCGGCCGTACTGATCGGGCAGGATCGGCAGCAGCACGCGATTGCGCAGCTCGGCCTTGGCCGGGGCCCAATCGATGTCGAAGAACTCGGCGCGCGGGGAGGCGGGGCCGTTCTCGAGCACGTCGAGCCACCAGGGGTTGGCGTCACCCGCGATGCCCATGTGGTTCGGCACCACGTCCAGGATGAGGCCGAGGCCGCGCGCGGACAGGGTGGCGGCCATCCGGTCGAAGGTGGCCGGGCTGCCGAGCTCGGGATTGAACGCGTTGTGGTCGGTGACGTCGTAGCCGTGGGAGCTGCCGGGGCCGCACCGGAAGCAGGGCGAGAGGTAGACGTCGCTGACCCCGAGCGCGTCCAGGTAGGGCGCGAGGGCGGCCACGTCGTCGAAGCCCAGCGCGCTCCCGAGCTGGAGGCGGTAGCTCGCGCGGCGCTCGTGGCGCAGCGCGGCCGCCGCTTGCTGGAGGAGCACGCCGGCGTCGATCATGCGCCTAGAGGTGGGTCAGGGTCTCGCGCGGGTGCGGCTCGCGACTGCGGATGTGCCGCTCGAGGATCTGGCGGGCCAGGCCGCGCCCGCCGAGGCCGAAGGCCAGCGCGAGGGCGAAGATGAGCCCGCCGAACGTGATCCCGAACGCGACCAGCACCATCTCCTTGCCGATGCCCAGGTGAGTGATCGCGGTCGCGCTCGCGAAGAGCAGCACGCCCCAGCGGATGGCGCGGGCCAGGAGCCGCGCCTCGGGCAGGCGGGCGTTGACCGCCGCGATGAGCGCGCCCTCGCCGAGGAAGTTCGCGACCAGCCAGCCCACCAGCAGGATGAGGGCGGCGCCCATGACGCGCGGGACCCACGAGAAGACGAACTCGGTGAGGCGCCCGGTCCCGGGAATCGCGAGGGCGTCGATGGCCACCGGCAGGAACAGCACGAGCACGCTCCAGAAGACGACGAGCCCCAGCACCTGCGAGGGCGCCTTGCGCACGCCCGCGCGGTTGAGCGCGGCCACGATGCCCCACGCCTCCGCGCGGCGGTCGAAGGCCACCGCCTGCGCGAGCCGGCGCGCGACGCGGGCGCTGATCCACGCGCCGGCGAGCCCGACCGCGGCCAGGGTCAACATCGCCAGGATTCCCGGGAGGACGAGCATCAGCCTCGTCTTGAGATCGCCGAGAGCGGCCCACACCAGATCGCCCCACATATCGGTCATGATCCGCGCCTCCAGAAGAGCAGGGTCGACGCCAGCAAGTCGTTCACACGGTACCACGCGGGCCACGCGCCAGAAAGACGCGACGGTCCGGTCGGCGTTACCGGGCCGCTCCGGTAACGTTTACCGGCGCCGCGCGCGTGGCCGGCGCGGGCGCGGGGTCGAGGACTCCGCCGCCGTGTCGAATTCCGAGCGCTTAGCGACGGGCGGCGCGTGCCCATCGGCTGGCACAGCGATTGCCCCGTACCGGGCCGGAGGCGATCTCGACATGCCGCTCGTGCTCATCGTGGTCCTGGTCGTGCTGGCGCTCGGCGCGATTCCGGCGTGGCCGTACAGCCGGGACTGGGGCTACTACCCGAGCAGCGCGCTCACGGTGGCGCTCCTCATCCTGCTGGCCCTCGTGCTCACCGGGCGGCTGTGACCCGGTGGCGGCGGGGGCTCCGGGGCGTCGGGCGATGAGCCGCACGAGCCAGAGCGCGCCCGCGCGCGAGCGGATCGCGCAGGCGTTCACCAAGGTCGAGGACGTGCTCTACGTGGGCCTCGGGGTGGTGCTCGCGGCGGGGGGCGCGGCCCTGCTCGTGAACGCGGGGGTCCACTTCGGCCGGGGCCTCTTGGGCGGTGCGGTCGCGCCGAGCGTGGTGGCGGTGCTGGACCAGCTGCTCCTGATCCTCATGATCATCGAGATCCTCTACACCGTGCAGGTCTCGTTCCGGGAGCACGTGCTGGTGCCCGAGCCGTTCGTGCTGGTGGCCCTCATCGCGGGGGTGCGGCGCATCCTGGTCATCACCGCGGAGTTCGGGACTCTCGCGGACCAGGGCGAGTCCGCCTTCCGCTACGCGATGATCGAGCTCGGCCTGCTCACCGTCATGACCGGCGTGCTGGTGACCTGTCTGGTGGGGCTGCGGAAGCGCGACAAGGAAGCGGTGGCCGAGCGGGCCTGAGAGGAGCGCGCACCGTGAAGATCCGGCAGCTGGGCGATACGGGGGGCCGGCGCACCTTCGTCCTGGTCTGCGACCGGGGCGACGATCCGGTGGAGGCCCTGACCGACGTGGCCAAGCGCTTCGACCTCCGTGCCGCCTCGCTGACCGGCATCGGCGCGTTCGCGGCGGTGACCCTGGGCTTCTTCGACCACGCCCGTCGGGATTACCGGCGTCGGGTCATCCGGGAGCAGGTCGAGGTCGTCTCGCTGATCGGCAACATCGCCCTGGACCAGGGGAGCCCTCGCGTGCACGCCCACGTGGTCGTCGGGCGGTCGGACGGAGGGGCGCTCGGTGGGCACCTGCTCGGGGGGAGCGTGGACCCGACCCTCGAGGTCACCCTCGTGGAGGAGCAGGCCACGCTCCAGAGGAAGACGGACCCGGTCACCGGTCTCGCCCTTATCGACCTCGATTGGGGGGATACCGCAGCCACCGGGTGGTAACTACACGGTAAAATCTTCCTGCCGCCCGGGCGGCAGGGCTGGATCCCGGGGCTCAGATCCAGCCTTCAGGTCGTGGTGCAAAGCGGCAGTTTGAAATGGACTTGTGGCCTCAGAGCCGGAACCTTTTTTTACCGGGAAATTTCGAGGCACATCGATTGCAGTCCGGACGCGGAGTGTCAATCGAGCTTGCCAGCGACGCACATCCCTCACCCGAAAGGGGACGAACAATGAAGCACCGCATCCTGATCGCTGACGACGACGAGTCCGGCCGCAGTGGGCTGGCGGCGCTCCTGAGCATGTGGGGGTACGAGGTGCAGGAGGCCGTGGACGGCAAGGATGCGCTCGAGCGCGCGCCCGCGTTCCGGCCCTCGGTGGTGATCGCCGACATGATCATGCCCGTGATCGACGGCATCGGGCTGCTGAAGCCCCTGGCCGCCGCGGTGCCGGAGGCGGCGGTGATCCTGCTGACCGCTCATGGCTCGATCGAGACCGCGGTGTCGGCCATGCGGGAGGGCGCCTACGACTACATGACCAAGCCGGTGGACCCGCGCCGGCTGCGCGTGCTGGTCGAGAAGGCGGTCGAGAAGGTGCAGGTGAACCGCGAGGTCACCGTGCTCCGCCGCCAGCTCAAGGAGAGCCGCGGGCTCGGCCCGCTCCTCGGCGTGAGCGCGGCGATGCAGGAGGTCTATCGCCTGATCGAGATGGCGGCCCCGAGCCCGGCCCCGGTGCTGATCCTGGGCGAGACGGGGACCGGCAAGGAGCTGGTGGCCCGTACGATCCACCAGATGTCCCAGCGGGCGAAGGGGCCGTTCGTGGCGGTCAACTGCTCGGCGATCCCCGAGACCCTCCTCGAGAGCGAGCTGTTCGGGCACGAGAAGGGGGCGTTCACCGGCGCGATGGCCCGGCGGCCCGGCTACTTCGAGCTGGCCGACGGCGGCACGATCTTCCTCGACGAGATCGCGGAGATGAGCTCGAACCTGCAGGCGAAGTACCTCCGCGTGCTCCAGGACAGCCAGGTGCGCCGGGTGGGCGGGCACGACGAGATCGGCGTCGACGTGCGCGTGGTGGCCGCGACCAACAAGGACGTGGTCAAGGCGGTGCAGGAGGGCGTGTTCCGCGAGGACCTCTACTACCGGGTCAACGTGCTGACGATTCCGCTGCCGCCGCTGCGGCGGCGCCCGGAGGACATCGCGCTGCTCGCCGACGCGTTCATCGCCGAGTTCAACGAGAAGTACAGCCGTCAGGTGCGCAGCGTCGACGGCGCCGCGCTCAAGCTCTTGAACGAGCACAACTGGCCGGGCAACGTCCGCGAGCTCCGCAACGTGATCGAGCGCGCGGTGGTGTCGTGCGAGGAAGGGCTCATCACGCCCGAGTGCCTGCCCCTGTCGCCGCTCGGCACCCCGCCGGTGGAGCGGGCCAACGTGGTGGTCCTCCCGCTCGGGACCACCCTCGACGATGGCGAGCGCGCGCTGATCCTGAGAACGCTCCAGTCGGTGAACAACAACAAGACCCGCGCGGCCGAGATCCTGGGAACCACCCCGAAGACCCTCCACAACAAGGCACGCCGCTGGCGGGAGCTGCAGCTGGATCGTCAGCCGGAGAAGCGCGCCTAGACCGCGCCGCCTAGCGGCGGCGCGAGCCGCCGCTAGGCTGGGCGCCGATCCACACCACCCACGGCCTCGAGGACGAGGCATCCTGTCGGATCTCGACGGGATAGCCCTGTTTCTCGATGCTGCTCGCCAGCCGTCCGGCCGCCGCGCGATCCGTGAAGGCGGCCGCCGGCGTCCACTCGCGAGACTCGCGGGCGGCGCGGCGCGGTTCGGGCACCACCGGCGGCGCGGGAGTAGGGGCGGGCGCCGAGGGCGGCGGCAGCGCCGCCGCGCGTGGGGTCTCGGGCGCCCGGGGCTCGCGGGCGGCCGGCCGTTCCGCCGGAGTCGGAGTCGGGCGTGCGGGCGGCAGGGACGGAGGCGGCTCCGGCGCGACCGCGGCGGCGCGCTCCTCGACCTTCGGCTCCTCTGGGATCGGCGCTGGCGTGATCGGCACTGTCGGGACCGGTGCCGGGGGGACCGGCGCCGGCGGCGCGTTGTTGCGGAAGAGATCGCCCGTCGTGCGGTTGCCCGGCGCGCCCCGCGAATTCGAAGCGCCGGCACGGGCGTCGCCACGGGCCGCCTCCGAGAGTGGCGGGAAGCTCTTCAAATCGGGCTCCGGCACGACGGTGGCGACGGGCGCGCTCGGCGTCCGGGTCGGCGCTGCGGAGTCCACTAGGTAGGGCAGGCCGAAGAAGATCAGCAAGAATGTGGGAGCGAAGGCCGCTCCCGCGATGACGAGGCCCCGCAGCGGGAAGGTCCGCTCGGGCCTCCAGGGGTCGTAGCGCTCATCCTCGTCGTCGTCGGCCGCGGCTCTCCGGCCGGGATCCTGCCCGGCATTCGGAAAAACGTCCCTGCCGGTGAGCTCGTCCGTCTCGTCGCGGTCAACCGCCCGGGACCGGCCCTCGTCCTCTGGCAGAGCGTCGTCGGCGTCCGGTTCTCCCTTGAGCCTGAGCATGACGACGACTGCACGCAAGTGATGTGCCACCCGATGACCGCGCCGAGTCGCGGCTTCGAACCGCGAGTGGGCCCGGAGACGGCGCCGACCGCCCATAGGGAGCATCAGAAACATGGGAAGAACTTCTCGGGGGAAGCGGAAATTTCTTCGCCCGTCGGGCGCCCGACCCGCGTCGCCGGAGCCCGTTTCGTTGGCACAAGGGTTGCGACGGGGCGACGCCTCAGGAGGTGCCATGCGAATGATCGGAAGGGTCTGGAGAAGTGGTTCCCCGAGATGGCGGGTCGCCGTCCTCGACGGCGACGCCGCGTCGCGCGCCTCGCTGCGCGCCGCCGTGGAGGACGCGGGGGGCACGGTGGCGCTGGAGGCGCCGCTGCGTCTCGACGCGGTGGCGCTGATGCAGCAGACGCGGCCCGACGTGCTGATCATCGCCCCCAGCCTCTCGGGGCGACGGGAGCCGGCCCTGATGCCGCAGATCACTGCAGCGTGCGACTGTCCGGCCGTGCTGTTCACGCGGGACACCGGCGCCGCGGTGGTGAAGCAGGCCAATCGGGCCGGGGTGTTGGGCTTCATGCTCAAGCCGCTCCGGGCGGCCGAGGTCGCCCCGACGCTCGATCTGGCCCTCGCGCGGTTTCGTGACATCCGGCGCATGCAGCAGGCGCGCGCCGAGCGGCCGCTCGTGGACCAGGCCAAGGGCAAGCTCATGAGCGATCGGCACCTGAGCGAGGCCGAGGCTTTCCGCTGGCTGCGCAAGCAGGCAATGGACTCGCGGCAGCGTCTGGGCGACGTGGCGCGGGCGGTGCTCGCCGACGAATGGGCCTGGGACCCGCTGGCGCAGGGGGCCCGTTGACGCATCGCGTGCCGGGAAGGTTTACACGATCGTCCGGGAAATTCCTACTCGGTCGAGACACTTCGTCCAGTTGTGATGATCGACGGCTTACGCGATGGTAACTTGGAGTCGATCCGGCCGCGGATTCTGTGGCACGCGCGATGCAGTTCCCCGGCCCCAGGGAGGTGACAACCATGGAAATCATCGTCGTCGCAGCGATGCTGTCCCTGGTCGTGCTGCTCGGGATCGCGGTGAAGCTCTACGATCTCAAGCGCAAGCGGGAGGAGGAAGCGGTAGCCGCCCAGGCGAGAGTCTCGGATGCCCTGCTGATGGATGCTGCCCTCTCCGGCATGCCCCTGACCCCGACGGCGCACTTGCCGCTGTGGAAGGGGACCCCGCTGGTCGTCGAGATCAGCGGCGCGGTACCGAAGGCGGAGTTCCGCACCGCCGCGATGGACGTCGCCACGCGGGAGATCTCGCGGAGCCGGTCCGACTTCCGTATCGAGGATCACATCAAGGTCGACCCCGCCTTGCTGGGCCGGGCCGCCTGAGAATGCGCGTGGATCGGGTCGCGCGCATCGTCCTGGTGACGCTCGCGGGACTCGTGGCGTGTGCCCCGGCGTCGGCCGACGCCGGGGCGCCCACCGATCAGCTCAAGTCCTCGGTGGAGCAGATCATCAAGGTCCTGGAAGATCCGGCGCTCAAGGCCGAGTCGCGCGCGGCGGACCGCCGGGCCGCGATTCGCAAGGAGGCGGAAGGGGTCTTCGACTTCGGCGAGACCGCCAAGCGCGCGCTCGGGCGGCACTGGCAGAATCTCTCGGAGAAGGACCGCCAGGAGTTCACCGGGCTCTTCGCCGATCTGATCGAGCGCGCCTACATCTCGAAGATCGAGCGCTACAGCGGGGAGCGCATCGCCTACGCGGGCGAGGCGGTCGACGGAGCGCTCGCGACCGTGCGCACCCGCTTCGTCACCAAGCAGGGAACCGAGGTGCCGATCGATTACCGCATGCAGCAGCGGGGCGAGCGGTGGCTCGTGTACGATGTCTCCGTCGAGGGCGTGAGCTTGATCAACAACTACCGGACCCAGTTCGACAAGATCATCCAGACCTCCTCGTACGCCGAGCTGGTTCGGAAGATGAAGGCGGCGGAATTCAGCGCGCCCGCCTCGCCCCGGTCGTGAGACTCGGGCTGGGCCGACGGGCCGGACTCGGCTTCGGCCTGATGGCGCTGCTCGCGCTCCTGGTCGGCGCGGCGGTCATGCCGGCGGCGGCCCCCGCGGGCGAGCGCCACGCGGGGACGGTGCTCGCGGTGGACCCTCAGGCCCGGACCATTACCGTCGACGAGTTTGGGGTGGGCGGCGAGCGCCGCGCGCTGCGGATCCAGGTGCCCCGCGACGCTCTCGTCGTCTCGTCGGAACGCAACTACACCGGGCGGGACTTCAAGGACGCGTTCCGGGACCGCACGATCACCCTCGGCGACGTGCACATCGGCGACTTCGTGGTCGTCGAGCTGTCCGACGATCCGGAGGTGGCGCGGCTGGTGATGGTGACCCTGCGGAGGGGCGCCGGCTCCTGAGCCTCTCGGCTCTCTCCCCGGGCGTGCGCGCGGACGCGTGATGGTCGCGTTGTGGGAGGGCCGCTTCCGCGTCCTGCGCCGCCTGACCCTCTTCGCGGCGGCGCTGTTCGGCGTCCTGGTCCTGGTGGCGGGCGGGCTCGCGATCTACTCGGCGCGGGCGCTCTCCAAGTTCGAGCGGGTCGAGGCCCGCCGCTCGACCGTCCTCTACGCGGCGCCGCCGGTGCTGCGACCTGGGGTCTCGGTGGGCGCCCTCGATCTCGCCGGTCTCCTGGGCCGGCTCGGCTATCGCGAGACGCGGAGCGCGGCGGGCGCGGGCCAGTTCTCTCGATCGGACGGCGCGTGGGACATCGCGGTCGGCTCCGGAAACGGCGGTGCGGGCCGGGTGAGTCTCACCGTGTCGGGCGGGCGGATCACCCGGCTGCGGCAGAACGGGGCCGAGGTCCAGAGCGTGGCCCTGCCGCCCGAGCTGCTCGCGAGCGCGGGCGCCAGCATGGGCGAGAACATCCGCCCGGTACGCCTGGCCGACGTGCCCCCGGTGCTGCGCACCGCGGTCCTCGCCATCGAGGACGAGCGCTTCTACGAGCACGGCGGGCTCGACCCGCGCGGGGTGCTCCGGGCCGTCTGGGCCAACGTCCGCAAGGGGCGGGTAGTCGAGGGAGGCAGCACGATCACCCAGCAGCTCGTGAAGAGCCGGTTGCTCACTCCGGAGCGCACGTTCTCGCGCAAGCTCAACGAGGCGTTCCTCTCCACCGCGGTCGAGTGGCGGTACTCGAAGGACCAGATCCTCGAGGCGTACCTCAACGAGATCTACCTCGGGCAGGCGGGTGGCGCGGCGGTGCGCGGGGTCGGCGCCGCCTCGCGGGCCTACTTCGGCAAGGAGGTACACCAGCTCACGCTGCCGGAGGCCGCGCTCCTGGCCGGCATGATCCGCGGTCCGAACAGCTACTCGCCCAACACCAATCCCGACCGCGCGCGCGATCGGCGGGACGTGGTGCTGACGCGCCTGCGCGACCTCGGCAAGATCTCGGAGGCGGACTACCGCCGGGCCCGGCGCGAGCCGGTCAAGACGCGTACCGCCCCGGGCAGCGGCCTGACCGCCCCCTACTTCGTCGACTACGTTCGCGCCGAGCTCGAGCGTTCTACCGAGGTGGACCTCGCCGATCAGCACGGGGTGCGCGTGTACACCACGCTCGACCCGGTGCTGCAGCGCATCGCCGAGGCCGCGGTGGTCAAGGGGATGGACCGGCTCGAGACCGCGCGGCCACGGCTGCGTCGCCAGAATCCGGAGGAGCGCTTGCAGGCCGCGCTCATCGTGCTCGACCCCGCCACCGGGCAGGTGCGCGCGATGGTGGGCGGCCGCGACTACCGGGTCAGCCAGTTCAACCGCGCGGTCCTCGCGCGGCGGCAGCCGGGCTCGGCCTTCAAGCCCTTCGTGTTCCTGGCCGCGCTCACTCCCCGGCAGGAGGGGCCGCGCTTCACCGCCGCCTCGATGATCGAGGACGCCCCGATCACCGTGATGGTGGACGGCAAGCCGTGGAGCCCGAAGAACTACGACGATCGCTATCAGGGACCGGTGACGGTGCGGCGCGCGCTCGAAGGCTCGCTCAACACCGCCACCGTGCGGCTCGCCCAGGCGGTAGGCCTCGGCACCGTGGTCCAGACCGCGCGGAGCCTCGGAGTGGAGGGCGATCTCAAGCCGGTGCCGGCGCTCGCGCTCGGGGTGTTCGAGACCACTCCGCTCGATCTCGCGCGCGCCTACGTGCCGCTGGCCAACGGGGGCCTCGCCCCGAGCGGCGGCGCGATCGAGACGGTCAGCGACGACGGCGGCCGCGCGATCTGGAGCGCGAGCCGCGAGACCCGGCCGGTGATCGGCGCGCCGGAGGCGTTCTTGATGACCTCGCTGCTCGAAGGCGTCGTCAATTCGGGCACCGGCGCCTCCGCGCGCGCGCTGGGCGTGCCGGGAGCGGTGGCGGGCAAGACCGGGACGACCAACGACGGGCGCGACGCGTGGTTCGTGGGCTACTCATCGAACCTGCTGGCCCTGGTGTGGGTGGGCTTCGACGACGGGACGCCGGCCGGACTCTCGGGAGCGGAAGGCGCGCTGCCGATCTGGTCGGAGTTCATGCGCCAGGCCCTCGACGTCTATCCGGGCGGCGAGTTTCCGGAGCCGCCCGGCATCACCTACGCGAAGATCGACGCGACGAACGGGCGCAAGGCGACGGCCTACTGCCCGGTCGTGGTCACCGAGGTCTTCCTGAACGGGACGGAGCCGCCGCCGTGCGAGGAGCACGGCGGCGTGACGGAGCAGATCGGCCGCTGGTGGGATCGCGTCCGGGACTGGTTCAAGAAGTAGCGAGCAGGCGACCGGAGCGGCGGAGGCGGTCCTGGATGTCCCCCATGAAGAGGAAGGCGAGCCCGTCGGAATCGGTGCGCCAGACCAGGGCCGGCACGTTGAAGGGGGTCCCGTCCGGCGGCCGGAAGCGAAGCTGCGCCGGCGTGCCGATGTCGAGGCGCTCCCGCGGCCGCACCTTCGCGCCGCGGGCCGAGATGTCCACCGTCTGGAGCAGGAAGCGGCGCTTCCCGGCCTCCACGACCACGAGCCAGGAGACGTCCGAGCGGGGGTGCCGGCGGCGATCGTTCTGTCGGGAGATCATCATGTGCCGGCATGCAGCAACCGACATGCCTGCGGGAAGAAGCCCAATGTATCGACCGCTTACGGGCGTGTCAGGTCGCTGTCGGAGCGTCACGACCCCATCGTGACGGTGACAGTGTCCACCTGGTGGCGCCCGGTTTCCCTGCCCGCTCAAAGCGTGTAGAGTCGTCGCGAAATGAGCGCGGAGACGGCGGAGGTCGTGATCTGCGGGGCGGGCATCGCCGGGGTCGCGGCGGCCTATCACCTGGCGGTCCGGCGGGGCGTCCGGTCCGTGGTCCTCGTCGACGAGCGGCCGCCGCTCACGCTGACCAGCGACAAGTCGGCCGAGTCCTACCGCAACTGGTGGCCGGGGCCGGGCGACGACATGGCCGCCCTCATGAACCGCAGCATCGACCTGATGGAGGACCTCGCGCGCGAGAGCGACAACGTCTTCCTGATGAATCGCCGCGGCTATCTCTTCGCCACCGCCCAGCCGGAGCAGATCGCGGGCTACGTGAAGGCGGCCGAGGATGCGGCCGCGCGAGGCGTGGGGCCCCTGCGCCTGCACCGCTCGGCGGGCGGCGACTATCGGCCGTCGCCGGCCGCCGGCTACGAGGGCCAG
Source organism: Candidatus Methylomirabilota bacterium (assembly GCA_035948165.1). Classification (GTDB taxonomy): domain Bacteria; phylum Methylomirabilota; class Methylomirabilia; order Rokubacteriales; family CSP1-6; genus CAMLFJ01. The sequence goes on along the minus strand of DASZJM010000129.1, from coordinate 5,263 downwards.
CCGACCGGGACCGACGTGGTCACCGACCCCGAGCTGATCCGCCGTCACTTCCCGTACCTCGCGGAGGACACGGTGGCGCTCCTGCACGCCCGCCGCTGCGGCTGGTTCAGCGGCCAGCAGCTCGGCATGTACATGCTCGAGCGCGCGCGCGAGGCCGGGGTGCGGCTGATCGAGGGACGGGTGGACGGGGTGGAGACCGCAGGAGGCCGCGTGACCGGCGCGCGGGTGAGCGGCGGTGGCGGGCGGCGCACGATCGGCACCCCCCGGTTCGTGAACGCAGCGGGCCCGCACGTGAAGGAGGTCGGGCGGTTCCTGGACGTCGAGATCCCGGTGTTCTGCGAGCGGCACGCCAAGGTCGCGTTCCACGACACGCAGGGCGTGGTGCCCCGTCACGCCCCGATGATGATCTGGACGGATCCGGTGCGGCTGCCGTGGTCCGACGACGAGCGCGAGGAACTCGGTCAGGCCGAATCGCTGCGTCATCTCCTGGAGGAGATGCCCGCCGGCGTCCACGGTCGGCCGGAGGGCGGCGGCGACAGCCCGATCATGCTCGGGGTGTGGACCTACGACGTGGAGCCGATGGAGCCGCGCTTCCCGGTGGAGTTCGACCCGGCCTACGCGGAGATCGTGATCCGCGGGATGACCCGCCTGATCCCCGGCCTGCGCGCTTACGTCCCGCGCCTGCCGAAGCACTTCGTCGACGGCGGCTACTACACCAAGACCGAGGAGAACCGCCTGCTGTCCGGGCCGCTACCGGTGGAGGGGGCCTACGTCCTGGGCGGCCTCTCGGGCTACGGGATGATGTCCTCGAACGGCGCCGCCGATCTCCTCGCCGACTACATCGCGGAGCGCCCGCTGCCCCGCTACGCTCCCGCGTTCCGCCTCGATCGGTACGAAAGCCCCGCCTACCGCGCGCTCCTCCCCGACTGGGGCGACTCCGGGCAGCTCTAGCCCCAGTACTGCATCGAGTCCCGCAGGATCAGCTCGAGCTCCGGCTGCCCCACCGGCCGCGGCGCGCCCGACAGCAGCCGCGGCTGGCGCAGGGTGCCCTCGATGAGGGCGGGGACGTCGCGCTCGGTGTAGCCGATGGCGGTGAGGCCGTTGGGAATGCCGATGTCGCGCATGATCGACAGGAGCGCCCGTGGCAGCGCCTCGCGCCGCTCCGCCTCGCTCAGGTCCGCCACCGGCACCCCGAGCAGCTCGGCGGCGCGCAGGTGACGCTCGGGCGACGTCGCGTAGGTGAAGCGGAACGCGGCGGGCGCGGTGAGGATCACCGACATGCCGTGCGGCACCAGGGCGTGGCGGGTGCGGTAGCCGCTCGGGACGTAGTCGCGCACGAGGCCCGCGATCGGGTAGGCCACCGCGTGGGGGATGTGCACCCCCGCGTTGCCGAAGCCGATGCCCGCGTAGTTGGCGGCCAGCGCCAGGTGCAGGCGCGCCTCCACGTCGAGGCCGTTCAGGACCGCGCGGCGGAGATAGCGCGCGGCGTACTCCATCGCCTTCTCGCACCAGATGTCGCTGGCCGGGTTCGCGCCGATGTAGGCGGGGCGGTCCGGCGGATGGTGCTTGGCACGCGCATCGTAGGGCCGGGTGGTGTAGGACTCGATCGCGTGGGTGAGGATGTCGGCGCCCGCCGCGGCGGTGACCTCGGGCGGCGCGCTCAGGGTGTTGAGCGGGTCCACCACGCCGAGGGCGGGACGCAGGAGGCGGTGGGACACGCCCGCCTTCACGTTCTGATCGATCACGTGGGTCACCGCGACCGCGGTCGTCTCGCTGCCGGTTCCCGAGGTGGTGGGCACCGCGATCAGGGGCCGCATCGGGCCCGGCACCGGCACGCCCTTGCCGACCGGCTTGTTGATGTAGTCGAGCAGCGGGGCCGGATAGCAGGTGAGGAGGTTGGCGGCCTTGCAGGTGTCGATGGTGCTGCCGCCGCCGACCGCGATGAGCCCGTCGAACTCCTTGGATCGCGCGTACTCGCCCGCCTCCTCCATCGACCGGTCGGTGGGCTCCACCTCGACCCCGTCCCACACGTCGGCCTTCACGCCCTGCTCCTCGAGGAGGGCGCGGACCCGCTCGGGCAGGCCCAGCTCCGCGACGTGGCGATCGGTGAAGATCAGCGCCTTCCGGATGCCGAGCCGGGTCGCGTCGAAGCCGATCTCGTCCATGGCCCCGAGCCCGAACTTGATCGGCGAGTTCTCCATCACGAAGACGGTCTCGGTCGGCAGGGTCACGCCCTTCATCGCGGCCTCCAGTGGGTGACGAGGGATCGGCGGCCGGCCCCGCGGCCGGCGTGGCCGACATTATAGCGTCGTCACGAGGGGACGACGAGGGACGGCGGGCGGGCGACTACGAAGGCAGGGCGACGCGAGAGAGCAGCTTGACGTCGTCCAGCAGGCATCCCGCGCCGCGCACGACGCAGGTGAGCGGATCCTCGCTGACCCGGATGGGCAGCCCGGTCTGGTCGTGGAGCAGCGGGCCGAGGCCGCGCAGGAGCGCGCCGCCGCCCGAGACGACGATGCCCTTGTCCACGATGTCGGCGGCCAGCTCGGGCGGGATCTGCTCGAGGCACGTGTGCACCGCGCTCACGATGGCCATGATCGGCTCGCGCAGCGCCTCGCGGATCTCCTCGCCGGTGACCAGGATGGTCTTGGGGATGCCGACGATGAGGTCGCGCCCCTTGACCTCCATGGTGAGGTGCTCGCCCGGGATCGGGTAGGCCGAGCCGAGCTTGAGCTTGATCTCCTCGGCGTGACGCTCGCCCACGAGGAGGCTGTAGCTCTTGCGGATGTGCTGGATGACCGAGGCGTTCATCTCGTCACCCGCGATCCGCACCGACTTGCAGTAGACGATGCCGGAGAGCGACATCACCGCGACCTCGGTGGTGCCGCCGCCGATGTCGACGATCATGTTGGCGCCCGGCTCGGCCACCGGCAGACCGGCGCCGAGCGCCGCCGCGATCGGCTCCTCGATGAGGAAGGCCTCGCGGGCACCCGCCTGGCGGGCCGACTGACGCACCGCGCGCTTCTCGACCTGGGTGATGCCGGACGGCACCGTGACCACCACGCGCGGGTGGACGATGCTCCGTCGCTGGCGGGTCTTGGCGATGAAGTAGTGGAGCATCTTCTCGGTGCTGTCGAAGTCGGCGATGACCCCGTGACGGAGCGGGCGCACCACCGAGATCGTCCCGGGCGCGCGGCCCAGCATGGCCTTGGCCTCGTGACCCGCCGCGAGCACTGCGCCATCCTTCATGGCCACGATCGAGGGCTCGTTCAGAACGATGCCTTGCCCCCGGACGTACACGAGGGTGTTGGCGGTGCCCAGGTCGACCGCGAGGTCGTCGGCGAGGAAGCCCATGAGAGATGTCAGACGCATGCCCACTCCTTTCGCGGGGGGACAGGACGCAACGGATGTGCCAGGGAAGTGGGCTGCAGTGACGACGCGGAATGGTTGCCGGGGACCGTACTCCCACAATAGGCGGGGGTGACCGATCGGCGCGGACGATGGAAAGTGTCACGTCGTGTAGGTTTTACATGACACTCGTGTAAAAACTACTCCAGATTTGACCAGGAAGGGCCTTGTCAGGTCGAAAAGCCCAGCGTACTCTTGGGCCGCGCGCCGGGGCGGCGTGGGAGAAGGGAAAGGACAAAGACACCGGATGGAGGTCACGCGCAAGCCGCTCGCGAAGATCGAGGGCCGGAAGCGGATGCAGGTCAGTGGGTTAACCGTCGCATGGCACGGTACCCGTAGCCTGAAGGACTGGGTCGCGTACGTGGAGGACGGCGACGAGCACGGTCGCCTCGTCCTGGCCCACCAGGTCTCCGAGCGGACGGTGAAGAGCCTGCTCGCCCGCATCCAGAATCTTTCGCGGGACGAGCTCCATGCGATGGGCCGGCCGGTGGAAGCGGTCGCCCAGCAGGGCGGCGGGCCCCCAGTACGCCGGCCTCCCGGATCCGGCCAGGCGACGCCCGGCTCGGAGATCGCGGTGCCGTCGACCGGCCGTCAGCTCGCGCTGACCGGCGATGGAGCCGGGGAGTCGGTCCCGGCCGAGCGGACGCGCCGGCGCCGGCTGGCCACTGCGGTGGCCACCGCCACCACGGCCCCCGAGAGGAGCCGCGCCTCGCGCTCGCCCTCTCCCCGGGATCTGGCCGGCACCGTGCGGCAGCTCCGCTCGCGGCTCGAGGGCCTCGAGGCGGAGCAGGAGCAGCTGCGGGCCGAGCTGGCGGTGCTGCGGGGTGAGGCCGAGGTCTACGACGGGCCGCCCAGCATCTTCGTGAGCGGCTGGTTCCGCGCGACGCTGGTGCTGATCGTCCTGGCCATCGTGGTGGTGGTCACGGTGCCGTGGCTGATGGATCTCTTCGAGGGGGGATCACGCGAGCCGCGTCCACCCGTCCGCACCGAGGCGCCGGCGGGAACGCCGACGCCACCCGTGAGCCGCTAAGGGGTGCTACGGCTGCTCCGCGCAGCGGAGATCTGCGCGCGCGTACTCGATGCCCTTCGGGTGGTAGTGGATCGTGCCCGAGTCGCCGTCCCGCGTGAACTCCTCCGCGGACCAGCTGTCGTTGATCGCCTTGAGGGTGACGATGTGCCGCTCCAGTGCGACCTTGCACTCCTCCGCGGTCGGATAGGTGCCGGCCACGATCCGGTCGGTCTGGAGATGCGGCACGCGGGAGAGCCATCGCAGCATGATGGTGTCGAGGGGGTTGTCCTTGTCGATGATGGACAGATCAGACCAGAGGAGCCACACCAGGCTGAGGGCGCCGATCCATTTGCGCATGTGCGGATGACTGTAGGGCGCGGGCCACGGGCCTGTCAAGGCGAGGCGCGCCCGCCACGGAACCCCGGCGCCCGCCTGCAAGTTGAACACGGCACGTGTGAGAAAGCGGGCCCCGGGGAGGTAGAATAGGCCGCGAATGGAGACGATCCTGGTGGTGGACGACGAGGCCCAGGTGCGAACCCTGGCCCGGGACATCCTGGTGGGCGCCGGCTATCGGGTGCTCGAGGCCGAGGACGGGGACACCGCGCTCAAGCTCGCCGAGGAGCACCCGGGGACGATCCACCTGCTCCTAACCGACATCATGATGCCCGGGATCAACGGCAAGGAGCTGGCCGATCGGCTCGTCTCCCTCCGGCCCGACATCAAGATGATCTTCATGTCCGGGCGGGCCGCCGAGGTGATCAGCGACGCGGGCGTCCTCATCCCGGTCGACGCATTCGTGGCGAAGCCCTTCACCGTCGAGCGCTTGCTGAACAAGGTGCGCGAGCG
>DASZJM010000128.1:0-11996 GCA_035948165.1 Candidatus Methylomirabilota bacterium | reverse complement strand
CTGCAGGAGCTGGCCGGTCTGGGTGACGTTCTGGGTGGTCGCGCCCCAGTGCACGAAGCCGCCCGCGTCGCCCTCGCAGGCCCGGTCGAGCTCCCACACCAGCGGCACCAGCGGGTGGCCGGTGCGGGCCAGCCCCTCGCGCACCGCAGCCAGGTCGAGGAAGGAAAGATGCGCCTTGCGCACGATCTCGCGCGCGGCCGCCTCCGGGATGATCCCGAGCTCGGCCTGGGCGCGCGCCAGCGCCGCCTCCACGTCGAGCCACGATTGAAACCGCGCGGCCTCCGTGAACAGCGCGCGCACGCCGGGGTCGTCGATCCGGAGGGAGGTTGGCTCCTCGAGCATGGCCGATTCTGTCGCACGGCCGCCCGCGCGTTGTCAACGCGGGCGGCCGCGCGGCAGGATCAGCCCGACGCGTCAGCGGGTCGAGCGGGCGCGCGTGCGGGCGGCCTTCCGGGCCGACGCGCGGCGCCGCTGCGGGCCCTTGGTCCGCACCGCGCGGGCGGCCGCGGCCTTGCGGGCCCGGGGGCCGCGGCGGCGGGCCGAGGTACGCGCCTGGCTCGCCAGCGCCGAGCGCGAGGCCGCCGCGCGGCCCTCGCGCCGCAGCGCCGCGTGGGTGGCGCGGGAGCGGCGGGCGGACGGCTTCCGCCCGGACCGTCCGGCGCGCAGGGCCGACTGCGCGCTGCGGCGCGTCTTGCTCGACGTCGTTCCCTTCGCCGGAGCCCGCAGGCCGACGCCGGCGCGCCGGGCCTTCGACAGGCCGATGGCGATCGCCTGCTTGGTCGACCGCGCGCCGTGCTTGCCCTCCCGGATGTGGTCCATCTCTTCCCGGACGAACTCGCCCGCCTGGGTCGAGGGCGCCTTCCCCTCGCGCTTGTCTTCTCGAACCCGCTCCATCGTGGCTTTCTCAGGCATCGGTCTTCTCCTTTCGCTGCGGATGAAACCGCGCGATCGATTCATCCGCATGGAGCGTGCCAGCCGGGGGGCCCGTCGCGGCGAGGGCTCGGCACACCGCGTGCAATATCCTCCGCGCGACATGGCCGAATCCAGAACGGCGGTCACGGCGGCGCTCCTCGGCAACGCGGCTCTGGCCGCGCTCAAGGGCACCGCGGCCGGATTCACCGGCAGCGCGGCGATCCTGGCCGAGACGTTCCACTCGATCGCCGACACCGGCAACCAGGTTCTGCTCCTCGTCGGGATGCGGCTCGCGCGCCGCCCGCCGGACCGGACACACCCGTTTGGACACGGTAAGAACGTCTCCTTCTGGAGTTTCGTCGTCTCTCCGCCGTAGGGGCGCCGCCGCGCGATTTCTGCCGCTCGTCCGATCTGCCCGGACTACTATCTCCGGAAGCGCCGGGACGGGGTCGGCCGGCCGGGGAGAACACTATGGGAAAGCTGGACGGGAAGGTCGCGCTGATCAGCGGCGGGGCGCGCGGGCAGGGCGCGGCGGAGGCGGAGACCTTCGCCCGCGAGGGAGCCCGGGTCGTGTTCGGGGACATCCGGGACGACGAGGGCAAGAAGGTCGAGGCGGCCATCCGGGCGGGGGGCGGCGAGGCCACCTACCTGCACCTGGACGTGACCAGCGAGGCGGACTGGCGCGCGGCGGTGCAGGCCGCGCTCGATCGCCACGGGCGGCTCGACGTCCTGGTCAACAACGCGGCCATCGTGATCCCCAAGGTGCCCATCGAGGACCGCACCGTCGCGGAGTGGGACCAGGTGATGGCGGTGAACGCCAAGGGTGTCTTCCTCGGTACCAAGTACGCGATCCCGGCCATGCGCCGATCGGGCGGCGGCTCGATCGTCAACATCTCCTCGGTGGCCGGCATCGGGCAGTCGCTGCACCAGGAGCCCGCCTACGCGGCGAGCAAGGGCGCGATCCGGATCTTCACCAAGGTGACCGCGTCGCAGCACGCCAAGGACAAGATCCGCTGCAACTCGGTCCACCCCGGCCCGGTCGACACCGAGATGTTCCACAGCGCCTTCCGCGACCGCGACGCCATGGAGAAGCGGCTGCAGCGCGTGCCCCTGCGCCGGATGGGCACCGTCCCCGAGATCGTGAGCGCGGTGCTCTACCTCGCCTCCGACGACTCCTCCTACATGACGGGCAGCGAGCTGGTCATCGACGGGGGCGCGCTCGCCCAGTAGGACATCCCGCAATATTCCGAATGTCGTAATGTAAGACCTGACCCCCAACGGAGGAGTCATCCCATGAGGCAGTGGCGGATCGCGGTGGTGCTGATCGGCGTCGCGCTGGGCCCGCTGACGGCGGAGGCGGCGCCCGAGGGCCGGGTCGTGATCGCGCAGGGCGTGGACCCCACCACGCTCGACATGATGCACCAGCAGGAGCAGCCCGCCTCCAACGTGGGCGCGCAGATCTTCGAGTCGCTGGTGGAGCGCGGTCCGGATCTCAAGATCGTGCCCGCGCTGGCGGTCGAGATGCCGAAGCTGGTGGCGCCGACGGTCTGGGAGATCAAGCTGCGCCGCGGGGTCAAGTTCCACAACGGCGAGGACTTCAACGCGGAGTCGGTGAAGTTCAGCCTGGAGCGTCTCGCCAATCCGGCCAACAAGCTGCGCGGCTCGACGTCGTTCGCGCCGATCGAGCGGGTGGAGATCGTCGATCCCTTCACGGTGAAGGTCCACACCAAGAAGCCGTGGCCGGTCTTCGTGGTCCACCTGGCCCTGCGCCAGGCCGCGATGTACCCGCCCAAGGAGTACGCGGGCAAGGACCCCGCCGCGATCTCCCGGAGCCCCATCGGCACCGGGCCCTACAAGTTCGTGCGCTGGTCGAAGGACGAGGAGATCGTGATGGAGGCCTTCCCCGGCTACTGGGCCGGGGCGGCCAAGATCAAGACGGTGGTGTTCAAGCCGATCCCCGACGACGCGGTGCGGGTGGCCGCGCTGCAGAACGGCGAGATCGACGTGGCGGTGAACATCCCGCCCCACCTGGCCGGCATCATCGAGAAGCACCCCAAGATCTACCTCAGCACCGCGCCGTCCATCCGGACGATCCAGCTCATGATCTACACGCACCAGATGGACGCCAACCACAAGCCCACCGGCCCCTACGCGGGACCGACCGCGGACAAGCGCGTGCGCCAGGCCCTCGCCTACGCGATCGACGCGGACGAGATCATCAAGGGGGTGATGGACGGCAAGGCGGTGCGGGTGGCCACCATGCTGCCGAGCCTGCACTTCGGCTACGACGCCTCGCTCCGGCCCATCAAGCAGGATCTGGCCCGCAGCAAGAAGCTCCTCGGGGAGGCCGGCTTCCCCAACGGGGTCGAGATCGTGCTCAACGGGCCGCAGGGCCGCTACGTGCGCGACAAGGAGGTCGGCGAGGCGGTGGCAGGCCAGCTCAACAAGGCGGGGATCAAGACCACGCTCCGCACCTTCGAGTTCGTGAATTATCTCAACAACATGGTCTACGTTCACAAGGCGGGCCCGGTGTGGCTCATCGGCTGGGGCCATCCGACGATGGACGCGGAGGCGATCTACGTGCCGCTCTTCAAGTCGCCCGGGATCTTCGTGAACTGGCACAACGAGGACTTCAACGGGATGGTGGAGCAGGCGCAGTCGCAGATGGACGAGAAGAAGCGCTACGCGGAGTACCAGAAGATCAACAAGCTCTGGATCGAGGAGGTCCCCGCGATCCCGCTCTACCAGCAGATCGATCTCTACGGGGCCAACAAGCGGCTCAACTGGAAGGCCCGCAGCGACGAGCTGATCCGCGCCTACGACATGTCGCTGCGCTAGCGGCTAGCGCGCCGCGGGCAGCTCGGCGCCCCACGGCTCCATCGCCGGCCGCAGCGGGGTGAACTCCCGCACGCGGCCGGCCGCCCCCGCGAGGATCGCGTCGATCTTCGCGCGCTCCTCCGCGGTCAGGTCGAGCTCGGCCCCCGCGTCGTTGGCGTCCACCTCGGCGGGCGTGCGCGCGCCCACCAGCGCGGTGCTGACCGCGGGGTTGGCGAGCACCCACGCGAGCGCAATCTGGCTCATCGAGGCGCCCCGGGGCTCCGCGACCTCGCGGCGGATGCGGTCCACCACCCCCACGTTGGTCTTGAGGTTCTCGCCCCGGAGGATCGGCTGCCCGAAGGCGATGCCGGCCGCGCGCCAGTCGCGCCCCGCCTCGAAGGTGGTGGCGGGGGTGAAGGCGCCGGTCAGGAGGCCGTGGCCGAGCGAGCCGTAGCCCATCACCCCGATGCCCTCGCGGAGGCAGAGGGGGAAGGTCTCGTGCTCCTGGCGCCGGTCGAGCATGTGGTAGCCCACCTGCGAGACGTCCACCCGCCGGGTGCGCCCACACTCGTCCAGCATCGCGGCGGTGAAGTTGGAGACGCCGACGAAGCGCGCGCGGCCGGAGGCCACCACCTCGTCGAGGGCGCGCATCGTCTCCTCGGCCGGGGTGGCCGGATCCGGCCAGTGCACGAGCAGCACGTCCACCCAGTCGGTGCGCAGGCGCTTCAGGCTCTCGTCGACCTCGCGCAGGATGTTGGCCCGGCTCGCGTCGCGCAGCGGCCCGGGCTGGCCGGCCGGCGGCACCTTCACCCCGCACTTGGTGACCAGGATCACGTCGCGGCGGCGTGTCTCGAGCGCGCGGGCCACCACCTCTTCCGAGTGCCCGGCCCCGTAGGCCGGCGCGGTGTCGACGCAGTTGACCCCGCGGTCGAGCGCGCGATGGATCGCCCGGATCGCCTCGTCGTCCTCGATGGCCCCGTAGCGGTCGCCCGCCATCGGCCAGCAGCCGAAGCCCACCGCCGACACCTGCAGTCCGGTCCGGCCGAACGGACGGTAGCGCATGGAACCCTCCTCCTCGAGATCGGGCGCCGACAACCCGCGTGCGCACGCAGGATAACCCGCGCGCGCGGCGTGTGGTAGGATGCGCCACCATCGGCGAGGCCAGCTACGTGGAGATACTCATCCGGCCCGGTCGCACAATCCATAAACACGCCCTCCGCCGGCACGCTTGATGTCGGCGACGGCGGCTCCCCGGACCGGCCACAGCGTCCAGCTCGAGTCCATCACCCATCGCTTCGGCGCCACCACTGCCGCGGACGACGTCTCCCTCACCATCGAGGCGGGCGAGCTGATCGCACTCCTCGGCCCGAGCGGCTGCGGCAAGACCACGCTCCTGCGGGTCATCGGGGGCTTCATCGTGCCCACCGCGGGCTCGGTGCGGGTGGACGGCCGCTCGATCGATCACCTGCCCGCGAGCCGGCGCGACATCGGGGTGGTGTTCCAGAACTACGCGCTGTTCCCGCACATGACCGTCTACGAGAACGTGGCCTACGGCCTCCGCGCGCGCCACGCCCCGCGCGAGGTCGTCCGCGAGCGGGTGGCGCGCATGCTGGCCACCGTCCAGCTCGAGGCGCTCTCCGACCGCATGCCGCGCCAGCTCTCCGGCGGCCAGCAGCAGCGGGTGGCGCTCGCGCGCGCGCTCGCGGTGGAGCCGCGCATCCTGCTCCTCGACGAGCCCTTCGGCGCGCTCGACAAGAACCTGCGCCTCGACATGCAGATCGAGGTCAAGCGCCTGCAGCGGCAGTTCGGCATCACCGCGATCCTGGTCACCCACGACCAGGAGGAGGCGATGAGCCTGGCCGATCGCATCGCGGTGATGCACCGCGGGCGCGTCGAGCAGTTCGCGAGCCCGGTCGAGGTCTACGACCGGCCGCGCACGCTCTTCGTGAACAGCTTCGTGGGCACCGCCAACCTGCTCGCGGGCGAGATCGTGGAGCGCCGCGGCGCCGCCTGCACCGTCGCGCTCGAGGCGGGCGCGATCGTTGAGCTAACCGCGGGGGAGATAAGCACGGGCGACCTGCCCGGCGGCCCCGCGGCCAAGCGCGTCGTGGTCTCCGCGCGGCCGGAGAACCTGCGCCTGTATCCGGCCCCCGCTCCCGGCCGCTGGCCGGTCGAGCTGCGCATCCGCATGCCGGTGGGCGCCCAGACCGTCAGCGAGGTCGGCACGGTCGCGGGAGAGTCACTCAAGGTCACGGAGCCCCGCGAGAGCCTGGCTTCTCCGGGCGAGGCGGGCGGCACGCTCTACTGCGGCATCGTCACGGCCTCGGCCGTGTCCCTATTCCCTGCGCCGGCATCGGAGCCGGCGCGCCCCTGAGGAGGCTTACCATGTCCACTCCCCTGCTCTCGCGCCGCGCGCTCCTGGCCGGCGGCTCGGTACTCGCGACCACCATGCTCCTGCCGCGCCACGCGCTCGCGGCCGGCCGCGTCGTCACCCCCGCCTATCCGGGCCCGTGGGAGGAGGCCTACCGCGCGGTGGTGCTGCCCGCGGTGAAGAAGACCGCGGATGTCGACACCGTGATCACTCCGCTGCTGGCGCTCGATCAGGTCGCGAAGGTGAAGGCGTCACGCGCGACCCCGCCGCTCGACATCTTCATGCTCGATCCGGGGCCCGCGGTGGTCGCAATCGAGGACGGCCTCGTGGACAAGTTCGACCCCGCGCGCTGCAAGAACATCGCGAACCTCCAGAAGACCTTCTACGACGACTGGGGCGTGGCGGTGGCCGCGCAGATCGTGGGCATCGCCTACAACCCGAAGAAGGTCGACCGGCCCAAGGGCTGGAAGGACCTGTTCGATCCCAAGTACAACGGCAAGGTGGGCATCTCGGGGTTCGGCACCACCTTCGGCACCTCGTCGCTGATCGAGATCTCCAAGCAGTACGGCGGCTCGCTCACCAACGTGGATCCCGCCTTCGAGCAGCTCAAGAAGTGGCTGCCCAACGTGGCGGTGATCGCCCAGAACCCGGTGGCGGTCAACACCCTCTTCCAGCAGGGGCAGATGGACGTGACCTACACCAACTATCAAACGGTTTCTACGTTGAAGGGGAGAGGGGTAGACATCGAGTTCGTGAAGCCGGACAGCGGCCCGATTGCCTTCTACACCACGCTGCACGTGGTGAAGAACGCGGCCAACAAGGACAACGCCTACAAGTTCATCGACACCGTGCTCAGCACCGAGGTGCAGGCCGCCCTCCAGAAGCCGCCCTACAGCCTCCTGTCGGTGAACAAGAACGTGCCGCTCCAGCCCGACATGCCGGTCGACATCGTGAAGTCGCACGCGGAGCTGGCGAGCTTCATCCACCACGACTGGACCAAGATCAACCCGAACCGCGCGGCGTGGATCGAGCGGTTCAACAAGGAGATCCGGCAATAGCCGAGCGTCGCGCCGTCGCGCCGCGGGAGCGCGAGGGGCTCCTCACCCTGCCCCTCGCGCTGTTCTTCCTGCTCTTCTTCCTCGCCCCCCTGGGGCTGCTCGCGGGCATCAGCCTGCGGGTCACGCCCCAGTTCGCGGGCTGGGGCCCGCAGCAGTACGCCAAGTTCGCGGGCGACGCCTTCAACTGGAGCGTGCTCGGCCAGACCCTGCTGCTCGGGGTGAAGACGGTGGTGGTCACCGCGTGCATCGGGGTGCCGCTCGGCCTGCTGTTCATGGAGGCCCCCCGGCGCCTGCAGCCCGCGCTCCTCTTCATCATCGTGCTGCCGCTGCTCACCAGCGTGGTGGTGCGCACCTTCGCGTGGATCGTCATCCTGGGCCGCGAGGGCCTCCTCAACAACGTGCTCATGGGCCTCGGGGTCGTGACGACCCCGATCCGGCTCCTCGGCACCGAGCTCGGCCTGGTAATCGCGCTCTCCCAGATCGAGATGCCGCTCATGCTGCTGCCGCTGATCAGCGTGATGTCGCGCCTCGACCCGAACTTGAAGGACGCCTCGGCCGCGCTCGGTGCGGGCCGCTGGCGCACCCTCTTCCGGGTGACCCTGCCGCTCAGCCTGCCTGGGCTGGTCGCGGGCTGCCTGCTCGTCTTCGCCAGCTCGGTCACCGCCTTCGTCTCGCAGACCATCATCGGCGGCGGGCGCATGGTGCTGATGCCCTTCTACATCTGGCAGCAGGCGACCACGCTCTTCAACTGGCCGTTCGCGGCGACCCTCTCGATGGTGCTCCTCGTCTCGGTGCTGGCGGTGGTGACCACCCTGAACGCGCTCGGGCGCCGCACCCGCGCGCTCGCGGCCGGCTAGGCGCGCGGCCATGGCCCGGCGATCGACCGGCGGCGACATCTCCTACCGGCTGGTGCTCGGTGCGCTCGCCGGTGTCGCCCTGCTCATCCTGGTCGTGCCGGTGCTGGTGGTGCTGATCACCTCCTTCACCGACTCGCGCTCGCTGCGCTTCCCCCCGCCCGCCCTGTCGCTCCGCTGGTACCGGAGCCTCTTCGACCCGGTCCAGTCCGCCCAGATCCACACCGCGGTGTGGAACAGCCTGGTGATCGCGTTCTCCGCCACCGCCATCGCGGTGACGCTCGGCACCGCGGCCGCCCTCGGCATCGCGGGGCGACGCGCGTGGTGGGCGCAGACCCTCGATGGGCTCTTCATGTCCCCGCTCGTCCTGCCCACCCTGGCCTTCGGGCTCGCCGCGCTCATGTTCTTCAGCACCCTCGGCTTCCCGCTCTCGATCCCGCTGATGATCCTGGGCCACGTGGCGGTCATCGTGCCGTTCGTCCTGCGCACCACCATCGCCAGCCTGTCGCAGCTCGACCGCGGGCTGCTCGACACCTCGGCGAGCCTGGGGGCGGGCGCCTTCTACACCTTCCGGCGGGTCACCCTGCCCATCATCCGGCCGGGCATCCTGGCCGGGGCCTTCATCGCCTTCATGGCCTCGCTCGACAACGTGTCGGTCTCGCTCTTCCTGGCCGGGCCCGAGAACGACGTCCTGCCGATCCGCATGTGGAGCATGCTCGAGAGCACGCTCGACGTGCGCACCGCCGCGGTGTCCGGCGTGCTCATCTTCTCCACCGCCCTGCTCGTCGTGGTCATGGACCGCATCGTCGGCCTGACCCGGAGGATCTCCTGATGCGCATCGTCGCCGAGCCATTGACCGCGGAAGCCTTCAAGCCCTTCGGGGCGGTGCTGGAGGGCACGCCCGCGCCGGGGCGCGCCTATCTGAGCGACACGCTGGCCAATCGGCGCGCCCACGCCCCGGTGAGCCTCGCGGTCGCCACCGTGGAGCCGAAGGCCACCTTCCCCCTGGACGTGAAGGTCCTCGAGCGCCACGAGCACTCGTCGCAGACCTTCATCCCGCTCCATGTCTCGCGCTACCTGGTGCTGGCCACCCTGGACGCGCCCGGCGGCGGGCCCGATCTCTCGCGCCTGCGCGCCTTCGTGGCGCGCGCGGGTCAGGGCGTCACCTATTCCATGGGCACGTGGCATCACCCGCTCACGGTGCTGGACGGGCCCGCCTCGTTCGCGGTGCTCATGTGGCGCGACGGCACCCCGGGTGACGAGGAGTTTGTGCCGGTCACCACCCCGCTCACCATCGATCTTCCCCAGGAGCCCTGAGACATGACGACCGACTTCGCGCGCGACCTCGTCGGCTACGGCGGCACTCCCCCGCATCCCCACTGGCCGGGGGAGACGCGGATCGCGGTCAACTTCGTGATGAACTACGAGGAGGGCTCCGAGTACAACGCGCTCGACGACGGCGTCTCGGAGGGCACCCTCACCGAGTCCGGATCCTCCAACTACGGGGTCAAGGGGCGGGATCTCGCCGCCGAGGGCATGTTCGAGTACGGCAGCCGGGTGGGCTTCTGGCGCGTGCACCGGCTCTTCAAGGAGCGCGGACTACCGCTCACCGTGTTCGGCTGCGCGCTCGCGCTCGAGCGCAACCCGAAGGTCGCGGCCGCGATCCGCGAGTCGGACTGGGACGTGTGCTCCCACGGCTGGCGGTGGATCAAGCACTACGAGCTGTCCGAGGCGGAGGAGCGGGAGCACATCCGCAAGGCGATCGAGTCGATGAAGAAGACGGTGGGCGAGCGGCCCCTCGGCTGGTACTGCCGCTACGGCCCGAGCGTGAACACCCGGCGGTTGATCGTGGAGGAGGGCGGCTTCCTCTACGACTCCGACGCCTACAACGACGAGCTGCCCTACTGGGTGCGGGTGGGGAGCAAGCCGCACCTGGTCGTGCCGTACAGCCTCACCGCCAACGACTCCAAGTTCGGCAGCGGCGGCTTCTTCACCGCCGCCGACTACTTCACCTTCGTCAAGGACGGCTTCGACGTGCTCTACCGGGAGGGCCAGACCCAGCCCAAGATGATGTCGCTCGGCCTGCACCTGCGGCTGATCGGCCACCCGTCACGGGCCGCCGGCCTTGAGCGCGCGCTGGACTACATCGCGGGCCACAAGGACGTCTGGTTCACGCGCCGCATCGACATCGCCCGCCACTGGGCGGCCACCCACCCCGCCCCCGCGCGCTAGGTCGCGGCGCGGGTGCCGCCGTAGGCGACGCTGGGGGCGACCTTGCTGTTCTCGAAGATGAGCTTGGCGCGCGACTCGACCACCCGGTTCCAGTTCCCGACCGCGTAGTCCGACCATTCGGCGTCCGGGCGCGGCTCGTCGTCGAAGTTGGTGGAGGTGTCCGTCCCGCGCACCAGCATCGCGGACTGACGCACGCGCGCGGGCTTGGCCCACGTCGGCACCATCTCGACCAGCAGCAGGAAGCGGCGGTCGGGGCCGAAGTTGGTGCCGGAGCCGTGGACCAGCGAGTTGTCGAACATCACCATCTCGCCGGGCTCGAGCGGGAAGTCCACTGCCTTGGACTCGTCGAAGTCGTCGGTGATGAACTGACCCTTGGCGAGAATGGACTTGGGGTCGTCCTTCTCGTCGTGCTTGAGGATGCCCCACTTGTGCGAGCCGGGCACCCCGCGCAGGCAGCCCTGGGTCACGCCGCAGTTCGAGAGCGCGAGCCCGCCCAGCACCACCGGCTGCGCGGCCCCGTATGCTGCGTCCTGGTGCCAGCCTGCGAAGGTCTCGCCGTCGGCCTTCTTCACCCGCCAGGCCATGGACCAGCAGCGAAGGTCCGGACCGACCAGGTCCTCGAAGACGTCGAGGATGTGCGGGTCCTCCGCGATCTCGAGCACCCAGGGGGCGAGCAGGTGCGACTTGGTCTTCATCTTCTTGATGTCGGAGACGCGCGACTCGAGCGCCTCGAACCTCTCGCGGTAGTAGCGCGCCCGCTCCGCGCTCATCGCGCGCACCGGGGAGAGGCAGCCGTCGCGCTGGTACCGCTCCACCTGGGCTTCGGTCAGGACCTTGGGCATATGGTGAGCCTCCTCATCGCCGGCCGGAAAAATGTCGAGCCAGAAAAATGTCGGAATGTAAGACCTGACCCCATCAGGAGGCGCCCCATCAGGCACCGTGATAGATGCGGGCGACACGGGGGCCGACGGTCGTGGCCACGTGGTGAAGGCCGAGGCCGTGGTGGGCGGCCACCTCGGCGGGGGTGATCTCGAGATCGCCCTGGCGGCCGATGATGATGACCTCGTCGCCCACCGCCGCGTCCGGCACCGTGGTGAGGTCGATCCGGGTGTGCTCGAGCGACGGCGTCCCGATCAGGGGCACCGCGCGGCCCCGTACCAGGACGCTGCCGGCGTGGAGCCAGCGCAGCCCGTCGGCCGAGCCCATCGGCACCACCCCGAGCCGCACCGGCCCGGTGACCGGGAACGGCGCCGCCCCGGCGAACCGCTCGCGCGGGGCCAGCTCCTTCAGCGCGATCACCCGCGTGGCGAGCGCGCGCAGCGCCGGCCGCAGGGGCACCGGCGGCGTCTCCCCGGGGAACGTGATGCCGTAGAGCATCCGGCCCGGATCGACCGCGTTCAGATAGGTGTGCGGGAAGCGCAACACGAACGGGCTCGCGGCCAGCAGCCGCACCGGCACCCGCACCCCGCGCGCCTCCAGCTCGTCGACCACCGCGGTGAAGCGACCCGTCTGCCAGTCGGCGTAGGCGGGATCGCCGCCCACCTCGGCGTGCGGGTGCGCGCAGAGTCCGCCCAGGGTGAGATGCGGCAGCTCGAGCATCGCGAGGATGGTCTTGACCGCCTGCTCGGCGGGCACCCCGAGCCGCTCGAGCCCCACGTCGATCTTGACGAACACCGGGCACGGCCCGGACGCGGCCTGCGCGTAGGCACGGCCAGACTCGAGGTCCACCAGCGTCGGCACGAGGCGATGGGC
>DASZJM010000127.1:0-2654 GCA_035948165.1 Candidatus Methylomirabilota bacterium | reverse complement strand
GTCCCGCACCGCTACCGCGTTGAACTTCGTGTGCAGCACCTTCGTGATCGCACTCGTCAACGTCGTCTTCCCGTGATCGATGTGCCCAATCGTCCCAATGTTCACGTGCGGCTTCGTCCGATCAAACTTCTGCTTGGCCATGAGTCGCTCTCCTGTGGAGGGCTAGCGGGAACCGCTGCGCGAAGGGCCCTCGCCGCGACTCTTCGCCATGATCTCCTCGGCGAGGTTGCGGGGGACTTCTTCGTAGCGGGCGAACTGCATCGTATAGGTGGCGCGGCCCTGGGTCATCGAGCGCACGTCGGTCGCGTAGCCGAACATCTGGCCGAGCGGCACGTTGGCCCGGATGACCTGGGCGTTCGCGCGGGCGTCCATCGACAGGATCTTGCCGCGACGGCTGTTGAGATCGCCCACCACCGCCCCCTGGAACTCGGAAGGCGTCACGACCTCCACGTCCATCACCGGCTCCAGCAGGACGGGCTTGGCCTTGCGGCAGCCCTCCTTGAAGCCCATGGACGCCGCGATCTTGAAGGCCATCTCGTTCGAGTCGACCTCGTGGTAGCTCCCGTCGGTGAGGGCCACCCGGATGTCGACGACCGGATAGCCGGCGAGCACGCCGGTCTCCGCCGCCTCGCGCACGCCCTTCTCCACCGCCGGCACGTACTCGCGGGGGATGGCCGGGCCCTTCAGCTCGTTCTCGAAGACCACCCCCGAGCCCGGCTCGCCCGGCTCCACCTCGAACCACACGTCGCCGTACTGGCCGCGGCCACCGGTCTGGCGCACGAAGCGCCCCTGGGCCTCCGCCTTCTGGCGGATCGTCTCCCGGTACGCGACCTGAGGCTTGCCGACGTTGGCGTCGACCTTGAACTCCCGGAGGAGGCGGTCGACGATGATCTCGAGGTGCAGCTCGCCCATGCCGTGGATCAGGGTCTGGTTGGTCTCCGGATCCACGTTGACCTTGAAGGTCGGGTCTTCCATCGCGAGCCGCGCGAGGGACTGCCCGAGCTTCTCGTCGTCGGCCTTGGTCTTGGGCTCGATCGCCACCGCGATGACCGGGGTCGGGAAATCCATCGCCTCGAGCACGATGGTCTTGTTCGGGTCGCAGAGGGTGTCGCCGGTGCGCGTGTCCTTCAGTCCCACCACCGCGGCGATATCGCCCGCCGAGATCGAGTCGATCTCTTCCCGCTTGTTGGCGTGCATCCGCAGCAGGCGCCCGATCCGCTCCTTCTTCTCGCGGGTGGAGTTGTAGACCCCGGTGCCCTGGTTCAGGGTGCCCGAGTAGACCCGCACGAAGGTGAGCTGGCCCACGTGCTGGTCGTTCATGATCTTGAACGCCAGCGCCGAGAACGGCGCCTTGGGGTCCGCGTCCCGGGTCTCGGGCTGGCCGGTGTCCGGGTTGACCCCGGTGACCGGCGGGATGTCGACCGGTGAGGGCAGGTAGTCCACGACCGTGTCCAGCATGGCCTGCACGCCCTTGTTCTTGAACGAGGCGCCGCAGATCACCGGGAACACCTTCATGGAGATGGTCCCGGCCCGAACCGCCGCCTTCAGCTCCGCGGGGGTGATCTTCTCGGTCTCCCCGCCCAGGTACTTCTCCATGACGTGGTCATCCACCTCGGCGAGACCCTCGATCATCTTCTCGCGGTACTCCTTCACCACGTCCAGCATGTCGGCCGGGATCTCCGCGGTGCTGAACGACCCGCCGAGATCCTCGGAGTCCGCCCACACGTAGGCGACCCGGTCGATCAGGTCCACCAGGCCGACGAAGCTGTCCTCCCGCCCGATGGGCACCTGGATCGGAACCGCGTGCGCCCCGAGCCGGTCCTTCATCATACCGAGGCACCGGTAGTAGTCGGCCCCGACGCGGTCCATCTTGTTGACGTACACGATGCGCGGAACCCGGTACTTGTCGGCCTGCCGCCACACCGTCTCGGTCTGGGGCTCGACCCCGGACACCGCGTCCAGGATCGCGAGGGCGCCGTCGAGCACCCGCAGCGAGCGCTCCACTTCCATCGTGAAGTCGACGTGGCCAGGGGTGTCGATGATGTTGATCCGGCAATCCTTCCAGAAGCAGGTGGTGGCCGCCGAGGTGATGGTGATGCCGCGCTCCTGCTCCTGGACCATCCAGTCCATCGTCGCGGTGCCCTCGTGCACCTCACCGATCTTGTACGATCGGCCGGTGTAGTAGAGCACCCGCTCGGTGGTCGTGGTCTTCCCGGCATCGATGTGCGCCATGATGCCGATGTTCCGGGTCTTCTCCAGGGGGTACTGCGCTTCCACTGCTCGTCTTCTCCCTAAGGGCGGCGGCGGGACTCAAGAGAAGAGGGGGGCGAGGTCACGGCCCCCCTCTGTGCATCTCGTCGCTACCAGCGATAATGCGCGAACGCCTTGTTGGCCTCCGCCATCTTGTGAGTATCTTCTCGCTTCTTCACCGCGGTCCCTCGGTTGTTGGCCGCGTCCAGCAGCTCGCCGGCCAGCTTGTCGGACATGCTGCGCTCCGAGCGTCGGCGCGCCGCCCCGATCAGCCACCGCATGCTCAGCGCGGTGCGCCGATCCGGCCGGACCTCGACCGGGACCTGATAGGTGGAGCCGCCCACCCGCCGCGACTTGACCTCGACGGCCGGCTTGCAGTTGTCCACCGCGCTCTTGAACAGCTT
>DASZJM010000126.1:0-6456 GCA_035948165.1 Candidatus Methylomirabilota bacterium | reverse complement strand
GGGCGAGGTAACGTTCCACGAGGATGACCCGGGCACCCGACCCCATCGCGTGACGGCATCTCTCGAGGATGGCCACCGCCCGATCGTCCTCGAAGCCCGGGATGATGCCGCGCAGGATGTAGGCATCGCCGCCGGCCGGCACCCCGTCGAAGAAGCTGCCCCCAACGAGTTCGCAGCGGGCGCCGACGCCGGCCTCGTCGAGGATCTCCCGCGCGTCCTCGATGACGTGAGGTTGCTCGAACAGGATGCCGCGCAGGCGAGGGTGTCGCGCGAGGATCGCCGCGAGCAGCCGGCCGCGGCCGCCCCCGACGTCGACCACTAGGCGCATGCGGGAGAAGTCGTACGTCGCGGCGACGAGGCTCGCGTGGGCCGGCGAGTTGCCGCTCATGGCCGCGTTGAACACGCTCGCCACGTCGGGGTGCGCGGCGAGGTAGTCGAAGAGGCCTACGCCGTGGGCGTGATCGAATGCGGTCTCCCCGGTCCGCACGGTGTGCAGCAGATGGCCCCAGGGTCGCCAGTGGGATTCATCGAGCAGGAGCAGGACGGAGGGCCGCATGGAGCCCGGGACGCCCGTGCGCAACAGGGCCGCCTGCTCGGTCAGGGCGAAGCGCCGCGGGCCCACCCTGTCGAGCACGCCCACGCCGGCGAGGAACAGCAGGACTCGGCGGAGGCTGTCCGGATGAGACCCCGTGGCATGCGCCAGCTCGTCGACCTCCCGAGGGCCGTCGGCCAGGAGGTCGGGGATGCCGAGCCGCGTCGCGACGTAGATCGATTGCGAGATCCGGTATCCGCGAACGAGGGCCAGAAGACGCTCTCGCGGCTCGTCCATGAGCGCCTCAAAGCGGGTTGGGACCGACGATCTCCCACCGGTAGCGCTCGCGGAGCTCCTTGCGCTCGTCGTCGTTCAGCGGTCGGCGTTCCTGGAGCTCCTCGACGTACCCGCCGGCGGCGGCCGGAGTGTACATGAACAGGACGCGGCCGGTCTCGCGGCCGGTGCTCTTCCAGGCGTGGGGGACGTTGCGTGGGAAGAACGCGCAGGTGCCGGGGCCGCCGACGGCAACCTCGTCGCCGATCTTGAAGGTGATCTCGCCCGCGAGCACCCACGCGACCTCGTCGCTGTCGCGGTGCAGATGGAAGAGGCTCTTGGTGCCGACGGGCAGGGTCTCCTCGAAGAGCATGATGCTTTCGTTGGTCTCGTGGCCGACGAGCTTCAAGGCGGCGAAGCGGCCGGGCGCCGTCATGTCGAGATGCTTCCCGCCGCCCGCGGGTACGACAAGGCCTTTGGCTGCGGTCATGGTGGTGTCCTTTCCGCTGGACATCGGGGCTACCGGTCGAGCCAGACGGCCAGCATCCGCCCGCCGTAGTCGAAGCCGTTGTTCGGCCCGTAGTTCTTCACGTAGGGCTCCCACGCCGACACGACCTTCTGCGAGGCGTCGTAGAGATAGTAGGCGTGGTGCGCCACGTGGCGCTGGATGTCGAAGACGAGATCGCGGCGCTTCTTCTCTTCGAAGGTGCGCCGCTGGAGCCGGAGCATCTCGGTGAGCTTGGGGTCGTCGACTCCGGCGGCGTTGAGCGGCTGGCCCGGCATCAAGGTCCGGTACAGGTAAGCGTCGGGGTCGATCCAGGCTCCCCGTAGCCCGAACGTCATCTTGTCGAACTTGCCGTAGATCGTGCTGGAGATGTAGGCGCCGTACTCCTTGAGCTTGAGGTCGGTGTCGACCCCCGCCGCCTTGTAGTTCTTGAGCGCGATGCTCATGCGGTCCACGTAGTCGGGACCGTAGCCGGCCGTGCTCTCGCACGGCACCTTGAACCCGTTGGGATAGCCGGCCTGGGCGAGGAGCCGCCTGGCGGCCGGGATGTCCTGCTCGTAGAGCTCGCGTCCCTCGGGCGTCAGCTCGGTGAGCGGGATGGCCCACTCCGCCGAGGCCGCGGGCACCGCCATGTTGGGGGCGCCCTGGCCGAGGGCGTGCGGGCTCGACTCGAGGAACTCCCGCCAGTTGCTCGCGCGCCCCATGGCCCGGCGCACGCGCACATCCTTGAAGGGCTCCTGGTCCAGCTTGACCGCGGTGTAGCCCCCCGTGAACCAGACGTACTCCGCGGTCTGGAGGCCGGGCTTGCGGGGCCGGGCGATGTCGAGATCCGTGCGCCGGACGACCTGCTGGTACTCGGGCCCGAAGTCGTACTTTCCCGACAGCCAACCCGAGAAGCGCGAGGCCGGGTCGGCGTCGATGGTGAGATCGACCCCGTCCACGTACGGGAGGCCCGCCACGAAATAGTGAGGGTTGCGGACGAAGGTCATGCGCACGTTGGGCTCGTGGCGCTCGAGCATGAACGGCCCGGTGCCGATCGCCGCCTCCGCCTTCTTGAGATCGCCGAACTTCTCCACCGCCTCCCTCGCGATGATCCACGTCGAGGTGGCGGCGAGGGCGTCCATGAACCATGCGAACGGCTCGGCCAGGGTGAACTTCACGGTGTAGCGATCCACCGCCTCGATGCGATCCACCATCTCGAGCACGGGCCGGTTGCCATTCCCCTTGACGGTGAGGAAGCGCTCGTAGGTGTACTTGACGTCCTCGGCGGTGAGCTCCCGGCCGTTGACGGGCGGCTTCGGGTGCCAGCGGACGCCCCTCCTGAGCTTGAAGACGTAGGTGGTGTCGCTGGGCTGAGTCCACGACTCGGCCAGGTCCGTCTCCACCGGATAGGTGCCCGGCTTCACCATCGGCCCGGCCTTGACCTTCATGAGGCGACTGTAGATGAAGGAGAGCGGGATCATGGTCGCGAAGGAGATGGTCTGATGCGGGTCGAGACCGACGGGATCGAGCTGGTGGGCCAGACGAAGGACGCCGCCCCGCTTGGGCGTCTGGGCAAGGGCCGGGCGGGGGGCCGCGAGATCCGTGGCCGCGATGACGCCTCCTGTCGCGACCGCCGTGGCGCCGAGCTTGAGGAGATCACGGCGCGTGGGGGCGGTGGAGCGGGACATGTCCATGGAGGCCTCCTCGTCGGTTCGGGCGGTTCTCAGCGAGGTCTCGTCCGGATCGGGAATCGGGCCTGAGATTGCGGACACTCTGGGATGGGGCCACGTCAATGTCAAGGGCCCGCACTGGCGCCGGGCAAGCGGGGTGCCACCCCGCCCGGCGGAGCGGAATGGCTCAGACGTACGGCAGGACGCGCTCGCCGAAGAGCCGGATCGCCTCCATGATCCTGTCGTGGGGCGGCCCGCCCGAATGAGCGTGGCGGAGCCGCAGCAGGAACGTGCTCGCGCCGGTCGCCTTCTGCCAGCGCTGGAACTCCCGGATGCAGGTGTCGGGGTCTCCCAGGATCAGGCGATCGGGGGCGAGATTGTCCAGCGTGAACTCCGAGCCGGCGGACAGATTGCGGAACTCGGCCAGGCGATTCTCCCAGTAGTAGCGGTAGGCGGTCATGACGTGCGGTCCGTAGACCGCGTCGGCCTCGGCGCGCGATCGGGCGACCCAGGCGTCGCGCATCTGGACGACCTCGGCCGGCCGCCGGGCCTCGCGCGCCGCCTCCTTGTACACGTCGGCGAGACGCGTCGCGTTGGCCAGCCCGGTGCTGGGCGTGCCGACGAAGCCGTCGGCGATCCGGCCCGCCCGGCGGGCCGCCGCGTCGATGCTGGCGCCGATCCACAGCGGCGGCCCCGACTTCTGGTAGGGGCGCGGACGGATCTGGACGTCCTCGAGCGCGTAGTGCTTGCCCCGGAACGAGAACGGCTCACCCGCCCAGCACCGGCGGAGGATCTCGATACTCTCCTCGAACCGGCCGGCGCGATCCTCCATGGGCACGGAGAAGGCACGGAAGTCGGCGGGCTGATAGCCGATGCCCACCCCCAGGATGACGCGCCCCTTGGAGACGAGGTCGAGCGTGATGACGTCCTCGGCCACGTGCACCGGGTGATGGAGCGGCAGCAGGATCACCGACGTGCCGACGCGGAGGCGCGTGGTGCGGGCGGCCACCGCGGTGGCCACGATCAGCGGCGAGGGGAGGAATCCGTCGTGGTCCTGGTGGTGCTCCCCGAAGAAGCAGGAGTCGAAGCCGCAGGCCTCGGCCAGCTGGGCCTCGGCGATGACCTCGTCGATGCAGCGGTCGAGCTGCTCGCCCCGCGGCGGATTGGCGATCGATGCGTAGAGACCGAACTTCATGGCGTCCGCGCTCAGGCCGCGACCTTCATGCGGCAGAAGCAGGAGGCCTTCACCGGTACCTCCGATCTGGCCAGGGCCAGGTCGAGGCGCTGCTTGATGAGGGCGGCCTCCACCGTCTCGCCGCGCCGGGTCAGGCATTCGTGCAGCCCGTGCAGGCTCCAGAGGTTGTCGGGATGCTGGCAGGCGCGGCTGAGCTTGCCGTCGAGACCGAGATCCGAGCGATAGATCGCCTCGGCCTCGGCGACCCGGCCTTGTTCCAGTAGCAGGGCGCCGAGGGCGTGCCGGGTCGGCTGCATCCAGCCCCACGGCTCGTCGTAGGGCAGCGCGTCGTCGAGCTCGACCGAGCGGCGCAGATGGGCGAAGGCGACCTCGTGGTTGCCGCGCCGGTACTCCAGCTCGCCGTTCAGCATCTCCTCGGCCACCGCCAGCAGGTCGCGGACGGGATTGTTGTGCACCCGCCGGCTCTCCGGCACCCGCCGCTTCGCTTCGAGGAACGCGGCCCGGGCCGCCTCGGCCTGCGCGATGTGGCCGAGCGCCGAATGGGCCACCGCCTGCGCGTAGAGCATCATCGCGGTGGTCGAGCAGTAGAGCTCCCGGTCACGGGGCAGCTCCTGGGCGATGATCTCGTGCCACTTGCCGAAGCGCACCAGCACGTGCTGCTTCATCGGCAGGTAGCCCTCGACGAAGTCGGCCATCGGCGGCGAGGGGATGCGCAGGAGCGCCTCGGGCGTGGTGTCGATCAGCTCCTGCGCCGCCTCCATGGCCGCCCGGTACTGGCCGAGGAACATGGCTCCGTAGACCGCGAAGTGGTAGTCGTGCGTGCGGTAGAGCGCGTAGACGTTCAGGGCTCCCTCGCGGGCCAGGAACTTCCGGTCGGCGACGATCGCCTTCTGGTTGTAGACCAGGACGTCGCGGTAGTGGCCGCAGAGCACGTCGATGTGGGTCGGCATGTGGATCAGGTGGCCGGCGTCCGGCACCAGATCGCGCAGCCGGTCGCCCGCCCGCAGTGCGCGCTGCGGGAAGGGCGACATCTCCATCAGGTGAACGTAGAGATGAAGGAGCCCCGGGTGGCTCCACGAGGCGGGGACGTCGCGCAAGGCCTCCTCCAGCACCGCGACCGCTTCCGCCGTACCGGCGCCCTCGGCGATGCCCCCGGTCCCGAGGTCCCACATCTTCCACGGCGTCAGGTTCATGATCGACTCGGCGAAGACGTGGCGCACCTCGAGGTCGTCGCGGTTGGCGCGGAAGACCTCGCGCATCGCGTCGGCATAGGCGGCGTTCCACGGCGCCTGATCCTCGATCGCCTCGCGCTGCGGATAGCGCGCGGGCAGGGCGCGGATCAGCGCCTGCTCGACCGGGCTGGCGCCGGCCACCCGGGCCAGGGCGGCCTGCATCGCGTCGTAGGCGGTGGCGAGCGCGGCCGCCTTGCCGGCCGGATCGTAGAGGTGCCAGGGGAGGTTGTAGTTCGGCCCGGCCGCATAGGAGATGCCCCAGTAGGCGATGGCGCAGGCGGGGTCGAGCTCCAGCACCTTCTTGAAGCAGGCGATCGCCTCGGCGTGGTTGAACCCGTAGAGCCAGTTGAGCCCCCGGTCGAACCAGAGCTGGGCGTCCGGCGCGGCGGTGGTGACCGTGCGGGCATACGAGCCGAGGTCGTAGTAGTCCATGTGATCCTCCCTGGCGGCGGGACGGGCGTCGTCGGGGCCCGGCCCCGCTCGGGCCCGGCCGATTATGCCATGGGAACGCGGCGGCCGGAGGCGACGGCGGGCCGAGCGCCCCTCGATCCTGACGTGCAGCCGCACCGTCTCCATGGACGAGCATCGCGATCTTGGCGTCGCGACCCGAAGAAAGGAAGGCCGGTACCCTCAATCCGGGGCCGCTCGTCTCCATCCCTTGGCGATGTGGTCGGCGATGCAGGCGTCCTGCTGCGACCACGGGTTCAGGCCCAACAGGCTTGCCCGGCACACCGTCGCGTCACCCGTTCGCGGGTCCTGCATCGCCACATCGGTGGCACAGCCGGTCAACGTGCACGCGGCCACGATCAGGATCAGGTATCGCAAGGGGAAGCGCTAGTCGGCGCGCGGCGTCGCCGCGGGATCCGGTCGGTTCCACCACCCCCCGCCCAGGGCCAGGAAGAGCGCGCCCGTGTCGGCGAAGCGGCTGGCCTGGGCCTGCACGCGCGTGATCACGGTTTGCTGATAGGCCTGCTGGGCATTCAGCAGGGCCAAATAGTTGGCGGCGCCGAGCTGCTGCTGCTTGAGCGTGATGTCGAGGGTCCGCTTGGCGGCCCGTTCGGCCCCGA
>DASZJM010000125.1:0-3107 GCA_035948165.1 Candidatus Methylomirabilota bacterium | reverse complement strand
ATCGTTGCGTCTGGACGTTCGTCACACCCGGGAGACGGCCGGGATGTCGATTCCTCCCATCCCTGGGTGAAGTCTGGGTAAGCGAAAGGGGCTAGCGGGTGCGGGGTCCGCTAACCCCTCGCCGTCAATCGTTGCGGGGGCCCGCTTTGAATTGTGGACGCGACCGCTGGAGTTCGACTTTCTCATCACTTACTGACCACGCTTGGGCCGGCTGGCGACCCAACCGCCGGGTCGCAGCCGGCCCTTCAGGTCTCAAATGGGCTGGCGAACTCGTTGTTTCAGGGCCGGGCGGTCTCGAAGGTATTGCACTGGTTGACATCCCCGGAGTCGAGGCCGCTGCGAAACCACCGCACGCGCTGGGCCGAGGAGCCGTGGGTGAAGGACTCGGGCGAGACGCGGCCACCCGACTGCTGCTGGATCCGGTCGTCGCCAATGGCGGCGGCGGCCGCGAGCCCGGCCTGGACGTCGCCGGGGTCGAGCAGACCCCGCTGCTGGGCATAGTGACCCCAGATGCCCGCAAAGCAGTCGGCCTGCAGCTCAACGAGGACCGAGAGCGCATTGCTCCTGGCTTCGGACGCGCGGCCACGCTGCTGCGCCACCTTTCCCGTTATGCCGAGCTGGTTCTGCACGTGATGGCCCACCTCGTGCGCGATCACGTACGCGCGCGCAAACTCGCCTGGCGCCCCGAATCGCTTCGAGAGATCCTCGAAGAACGACCGATCGAGATAGACCCGGTCATCAGGGGAACAGTAGAAGGGCCCGGCGGCAGAGCTGGCGAGCCCGCAGGCCGAGTCGACCGCGCCCCGGAAGAGGACGAGCTTCGGCGGACGGTATTCGCGGCCCATCTTCTTGAAGATCGCGCTCCAAGTATCCTCCGTGTCGCCGAGGACCCTAGCGATGAATTCCTTGATCTCATCGCGTGCCCCCGGCGCGGAGGCCGAGGGAGCCGGCGCGCTCTGAGTGGACGAGTCGCCGCCCTGGAGTGACCTCAGAACGTCGAGCGGGTTGAGTCCGAGGAACCAGCTGATCGCCAGCACCGCCACCAGGCCCACGCCGCCCAGCTTGAATCCGCCGCCGAGCCCTCGCGCCGGTCCGGTCGACTCCTGGTCCTCGACGTTGCCGCTATCCCGCATACTTCCCCAGCGCACTGTGGACCTCCTGTCCGCTCTCACGCGAAGGCGCGCGAGCAGCTTTCGGTGCCGGCCCTTCTCTCCCCCCCCCAGACATGGGCCACGAGAGAATTGGTGCCGACGATCAGGATCCTTCCCCTCACTCTAATCGGGAGGCATCCCCTTGCGAATTGGACCTAAGTCCAGTCCCTGCTCAGCTGTTCGATGCCTAGGCGCTGAGGTGTCTTCTTCTCGGGCATCACTTGCCTCGCGCTCACGACGGGCGGCCCGGGTAGATGATCGCGAACGGAGATGGCATCGGCACTTTCCCGCCCGTTGATCTTCTTACGGTAGATCGCCTAGTCCCCTCCCCTACCTGTGGTCCGCACTCTCTCCGCACGCAATGTTGATCCATTCCTCGATGTGGAGATTGGCGGCCTTGAGGGTCTCGTCCTGGCTCGCCGCGGCCTGCCTGAACGTCACGAGCGGTGGACGGCTGGTCCGCCAGTCCCTGCCCCGCCGGCCATATCTCGATGAGCGCGCGCCAGAACATGAGAGCTTCTTCCCTGGGTGTCACCGCGACCTCCCAGCCTTTTATATTCGCTCATGTGCCGCATGACCCTCCCCTACTTTCACGTACTCCCCCAGCCGCTCCCGTTCCTTCTTCGGCTAACGTGGGGACGCAGATGTTGGCGATCATCACTGTGGCCTCTCCGTTGTGGCATTCGCGCTCGAGGGCAAGGGATAGCCGACGACAATGGACTCGGGCTCCGCCTCACACACCACACGCGCGCGAGTTCCCCCGCATGATACGTGCCGCTCGGGCCGCGTTTGGACACCTCCACGATGAGCTCGTCGAGCGTCCCGGCGCGACCACCTACCGGAAGCGCCCGTAGTGCTCCCTGAATCGTGTCCTTGAGCTGTTGGTTCGTCATCGCCTACCGGCCTCCGCGCAGTTCATCAGCGTCACGCCGAGCGCCTCCGCTTAGGCCCTGGCCCTCGGCCCGGTGTGAAGTAGACGACCACGAGGCGCTCAGGTTGTAAACGACGACCTTGCCCACTCCCGGAACGGACCGGCGTCACCCTCTCCGCCAGAAGCTTCTCCGCGCGACCGCGATTCTCCCCCGCTCGTGACGCAACGATTTCATTTCGCGTCCCCTCTCGGAGTAGAGGGACACCCCCCCGCGACATGGATCGCGGAGGGGATGCCCCGAGGATCACGATCTGACCGCGAGAATCTCGACCCGTCGATTCAACTCCAGACACGTGTCCGTCGTCTGGTTACACACCGCGACCGGCCTCCCGTAGGTTCCCACCACGAAGCGGCTGGGGGAAACCCCCAACCTGATGAGCTCATTCCGCACCGCGGTGACACGCTGGGCGGCGAGGGCTTGGCTCCGGTCATCCGCTTCACTCTGATGGCCATCGAGACTCACTCGAGCTTGCGGGTTGTTCTGTGCCCACGCGGCGAACTTCGCGAGCTTGTCCTTGCACTTCTGTTGGAGTTCCGCGCTGCCATACTTGAAGTTCACGTTCTCCATCGAGGACCACCCGGCCACGCCAACAGAGCCCGCAGGCCCCATCAGGCCAACCGGTCCCGCCGGTCCCGCCGGTCCTGCCGGCCCCACGGTACCGTCTGGCCCCGCGACCCCGGCCAGCCCCGCCGGCCCCACGGGACCCACCGGGCCTTGCGCTCCTCTGACATACGGCGCGTTCGAGCGACACGTGCCGATGGCGTACGGCTCCCCCTTCGCCACCCACGCTCCATCCGGTGCGATGTACCCGCTCTGGTAGGCGCACCCCGACAGGGCCGCCGCTACTACAAGGCTTGTGAGAGTCTTCATGGCTTCCCCTTATTGCCCGGGCGCGATGAGGACTTCGACGCGTCGGTCACGCTGCCAGCAGGACTCGGTCGACTCGCCGCACTTCAACTGCGTCTTGCCAAACGCGCCCGTCTGGATCTTGCTCGCCGGGATGCCGGCGGTCACCAGGCTGGCC
>DASZJM010000124.1:0-2147 GCA_035948165.1 Candidatus Methylomirabilota bacterium | reverse complement strand
CTCGATCACCCGCATGGTCGAGACCCTGCGCCAGCAGGGCCTCGCGGTCACGCCGCGCACCACCGCCGGTCCCGCCGACGCGACCCGTCTCACCGCGGAGGCGGTCGCGGGCGGCGTCGATCTCGTGATCGTCCACGGCGGCGACGGCACCGTCAACGAGGCGATCCAGGCCCTGGTCGGCCGCTCCACGCCGCTCGCGGTGTGGCCGTCCGGGACGTCCAACGTGCTGGCCCGCGAGCTCGAGCTGCCCGGCAGCCCGGACCTGGTGGCGCGCGTCATCGCGGCCGGGGCGGTCCGACGCGTGTCGGTGGGGCGCGCGGGCGAGCGCTACTTCCTGCTGATGGCGGGGGTGGGCCTCGACGCCGACGTGCTGCGCTCGGTGCATCCCGGGCTCAAGCGCCTGGCCGGCGAGGGCGCCTACTGGATGGCCGGGCTCCGCCAGCTCACCGACTGGAACCCGGTGTCCTTCGTGATGGAGACCGAGGGGGGTCGGCACCCTGCCACCTTCGCGGTGGTGGCCAACGCGGCCTCGTACGGCGGGGGGCTCCGCTTCGCGCCCGAGGCGAGCATGGAGGACGATCAGCTCGACCTGTGCCTCTTCGACTCGGCCGAGCGCCACCGGTTCGCCCGCTACCTGGCCGCCGCGCGGACCGGCTCTCACTTGGGCTTGCCGGGCGTGACCTACCTGAAGGCCCGCCGGGCCGTCGCTCACGGTCCGGACAACCGCCTTGTGCACGTCGACGGCGAGCTGCTGGGCCGGCTGCCGGTCAGCTTCGACTGTGTGCCGGATGCCCTCTCGCTGGTGGTTCCCCGAAAGCTTGCTCCCTAGGGGTGGTATAGTTTGCCCTGATGGCGGAAGCGGCGCGGGGCGCCGAGCGGATCCTCGAGGGGCTCAATCTGCCCCAGGCGGCCGCGGTCACTCACGAGACGGGCCCGCTGCTCATCATCGCGGGGGCCGGCACCGGCAAGACCACCGTCATCACCCGCCGCATCGCCTATCTCATCGCCACTCGCCGGGCGCGTCCGTCCGAGATCCTCGCGCTCACGTTCACCGACAAGGCGGCGGCCGAGATGGAGGAGCGGGTCGACACCCTCGTGCCCTACGGCTACGCTGACGTGCAGATCTCCACCTTCCACGCCTTCGGCGACCGGCTGATCAAGGAAAACGCGCTCGAGCTGGGCCTGACGCCCGACTTCCGGGTCCTCACGCGGGCCGAGCAGGTGATCTTCCTGCGCGATCATCTCTTCGAGTTCCCGCTGCGGCACTACCGGCCCCTCGGCGATCCCACCCGCCACCTGCAGGCGATCCTCACCCAGTTCAGCCGGCTCAAGGACGAGGACGTGGGGCCCGACGAGTACCTGGCCCTCGCGGAGCGCGCGCTCGCGGCGGCGGGGGACGACGAGGCCCGGCTCCACGCCGAGCAGCAGGTGGAGCTGGCCCGTACCTACGCCCAGTACCAGACCCTGATGGCCCGCCTCGGCCAGATCGACTTCGGAGACCAGATCGTGGAGGCGCTGCGCCTCTTCCGCACGCGCCCGCACGTGCTGAGG
Organism: Candidatus Methylomirabilota bacterium; assembly: GCA_035948165.1. GTDB lineage: Bacteria > Methylomirabilota > Methylomirabilia > Rokubacteriales > CSP1-6 > CAMLFJ01. The sequence continues at coordinate 596 of DASZJM010000124.1, read as the reverse complement.
CGGTACCAGGAGCGCTACCGCTATATCCTGGTCGACGAGTTCCAGGACACCAACTACGCGCAGTTCGAGCTGGTCAAGCTGCTCGCGGCTCGCCAGCGCAACGTGGCGGTGGTGGGCGACGACGACCAGGCCATCTTCCGCTTCCGCGGCGCCTCGATGAGCAACATCCTCGCGTTCGACCGCGCCTACCCGGACGCGCGCCAGGTGGTGCTCCAGGAGAACCGGCGCTCGCCGCAGGCGGTGCTGGACGCGGCCTACCGGCTGATCCAGCACAACAACCCCGACCGCCTGGAGGTGGCCCAGAAGATCGACAAGCGCCTGATCTCCACCGTCGGGCGAGGGGAGGCGCCCGAGCACCTCGCCTTCGACACCGTCTCCACCGAGTCGGACCAGATCGCGGAGATGATCCGGGAGGAGCACGAGCGCGGCCGGCCCTACCGCGACTTCGCGATCCTGGTGCGGGTGAACCACGACGCCGACCACTACCTGCGCGCGCTCAACATGCGCGGCATCCCGTGGACCTTCTCGGGCAACGCCGGCCTCTACGGCCGCCCCGAGGTCCGGCTGCTCATCGCGTTCCTGCGATCCGTGGCCCA
>DASZJM010000123.1:0-5844 GCA_035948165.1 Candidatus Methylomirabilota bacterium | reverse complement strand
GGCGAATGTCGTAATGTAAGACCTGACCCCGTTCGGGGGCGCCTGGCCGCCGCGTGCCTGATGGGGTGGGCGGCGACTACCAACTACACGAACCACGCGGCGGTGCTCCCGCTCCTGATGGCGGAGCTGGGCTTCGGTCCGGTGCAGGCGGGCCTGCTCTCCGCCGCGTTCTTCGTCACCCTGGCCGTCGGGTGCGTGCCCGCCGGCCTGCTGATCGATCGCCTCGGCCCCACCGGGGTCGGCACCGCGGGGCTGGTCGCGGTGTTCGTGAGCAATCTCGCGCTGGGCTACGCGCGGGATTTCCCGGACCTGGTCCTCGTCAAGGTGATCGGAGGGCTCGGCTGCGCGCTGGCCTTCATCGCGGGCATGCGCTACGCCGCGCTGGTCGTGCCCCCGCCGCGCGTGCCCCGGGCCCTCGGCCTCTACGGGGGGTTCGTCCAGCTCGGCGGTGGCACCTCGCTCTACCTGATCCCGCTGCTCGCGAGCCTCCTCGGCTGGCGCCGGGCCTTCATCGTCTCGTCGGGCCTGATCGCGCTGTCCACCGTCGGCTGGCTCGCGCTGGCGCCCCGGGTCCGCCCGTCCCTCGCCGCCGCGCCGCTCACCGAGGCGATGCGCAGCCTGAAGGTGTGGACGCTCGGGCTCGTGCACACCGCCACCTTCGGGCTGGCGGTGCTGATCGGGATCTGGATCACCACGTTCCTGGTCCACGACTTCGGCCTGTCACTGGTGAGCGCGGGCGCCGCCGGCTCGGCCATCTTGGCGCTCGGGGTGCTCTCGCGCCCGCTCGGGGGATGGCTGGTCGACCGGGGCGCGCTGAGCGCACGCGCGGTCATGAAGCTCACCGTGCTGGCCGGCGCGGTCGGGCTCGCGGCGCTCGGCTGGCCCGGCCGGCCGTTGCTCGTGGCGGCGGCGGCCATCGTCCTGCTCGGGGTGGCCCTGAGCGCACCCTATGCCGCGGTCATGCACACCACCGCGGCCATCCTGCCCCGGGCGCCGGGCGCGGCGGTCGGGCTCGTCAGCGGCCTAGGCGTGCTCGGCATCGCCGTCGGCGCTCCGGCGGTGGGTGCCCTCTTTGCCTCCACGGGCAGCTTCACCGTGCCGTTCGGAGTCCTAGGCGCCTACTCCCTACTGGTGCTCTGGGCGCTCTTCTCACTCTGACCCGAGTTGGCTGACCCGAGTTGGCTGACCGCGACGGCCTGACCGCGGCGGCCTGACCGCGGCGGCCGTCAGTGGGGCAGGGTCCGCGCGGCGGCGAGGATGTCCTGCTCGGAGGGGAACTTCCCGATCCCGGCGACCCCTTCCGCGGCGCACTCGATGTAGGTCCAGCGGACGATGCCGTCCCGGTCGATCATAAAGATCCCCTTGAGCTGAGGCCACTGGCGGTTCATGTCGGCCTCGTCGACGGCGGTGCCCGGGTAGCCGTCCTTCTGGGCGATCGCCATGGCCGCTTCACGGACGGGCACCGGCCCCGGCAGCTCACCGGTGGGATTCACCCGGGCCGCGTCGAGGGCTTCGATGAACTCCGGGGTGGGGGTCGGCTTCGGGATCCCGTACGCGCGGTGGGTGGAGAGCTCCGGGTCGGCGCCCAGGCGCAGACGGGTCGGGCGGTACTTGAAGTAGAGCCGCGCGTTCTCGGGCGGAGTGGCCACGACCGCGAGCGTCTCCACTCCGAGCGCCTTGAGCTTGCCCTCGTTCGCGGCCATCTGGGCGATCTGCCGCCGGCAGAACGGGCACCAGAGCCCGACGAGCAGGGCCAGGAACACGGGGCTCCGGCCGCGGTAGTCGGAGAGCGACACCGCTTGGGTTCCGTCGACGGCGGGAAGCGTGAAGTCGGGGGCCGTCTCGCCGGGCTTCACCGGGGCGCGCTGGTCGGTCGTCATCGTGTCGAGCTCCTTCGTGGGTGGATCCGCCCCAAGTGTATGTCAGCGGGCACGGCGGTGACCAGCCTGGGAAGTTTCCTGCTTCAGTTGGCGAATCTTGACGGATCGAGGCCGGCGGTCGCCCCGGCAAGGCTTCGATTTCCCGACCATGCCCGGTGGCCCGGCTCTTGCCTGACAGAAGGGAGCCACCATGAGCTTCGCCTGCCAGAGCGACAAGCGCTGCGAGCACCCGCTGAAGGATTGCGCGGCGGTGCGCGGCGAGTACTGCCTGATCTGCCACCACGGGTCGTCCCTGGCCACGCCGGCCCGCCGCTCCACCCTGGCGGGCCCCCGGCGGGACCAGCGCGGGATGTCCGCCATCCTGCGCGAGATCCGGCTGCGCCGCGGCCGCTAGCTCGACCCGGCCCCCTCCCTCAGCCCTTCACGCCGCCCGATCCCCACCCCTGCACGAGGTAACGCTGCACCGCCGCGAAGAAGCAGACGGTCGGCACCGTGATCATCACCCCCGCCGCCATGATCATGCCCCAGTCCACGATGGCGGCGTTGAAGAGGTCGTTGACGCCCACCGGCAGGGTCTTCAGCTCCTCGGAGGTGATGAGGACCAGGGCGAACAGGAAGTCGTTCCAGGCCAGGATGAACGTGAAGATCGCGGCCGCGATCAGCCCGGGCAGGGCCAGCGGCAGCACCACGTGCCACACCGTGCGCCCCCGGCCCGCCCCGTCGACCAGGGCCGCTTCCTCCAGCTCGAGCGGGATCGACTGGAAGAAGGCGCGCAGCACCCAGAGGCAGAAGGGTAGGCAGAAGGTGGTGTAGGAGAGCACCAGGGCCAGGTGGGTGTTCACGATCCCGAGCTGTCTCACCAGGATGTAGAACGGGATGATGATCATGATCGGCGCGAACATGTAGGTCAATAGAATTAGGCCCGCCACCGCGTCGCGCCCGCGGAAGCGGTAGCGGGTGAGGGAATAGGCGCCCAGCGAGGAGACCGCGAGGGTGAGCAGGACGGTGGCCCCCGCCACCACCACGCTGTTGCGGAAGAAGACCAGGAAGCTCGTGTCCGCGAAGAGGCGCTGGAAGTTCTCGAAGGTCGGGTGGAGCGGCACGAAGCGGGGGGTGGCGAAGATCTCCCCCGAGGGCTTGAGCGCGGTCGAGAGCATCCAGAAGAGCGGGAAGGCGGCTCCCACGAGCAGGACGAGCCCCGCCCCGTAGAGGCCGGCGCGCCTCACGCGAAGACCTCCTCGGTGCGGAACAGGCGGAAGTACACCGCGGTCGCGACCAGCAGCATCGCGAACATGATGACCGCGAGCGCGGCCCCCATCCCGGCCTGGAGGTAGGTGAAGCTGCGCGAGTAGGCGTAGACCGGCAGGGTGCGGATGTAGCGGCTGACCCCGCCCTCCCCGGCCAGCAGCCACACCGTGTCGAACTTGGTGAACATCCAGATGCTGCGCAGCAGCACGATGACGAAGAGGACGCTCGCGGTCTGGGGCAGGGTGACGTGGAGGAACCGGCGCCACGTGGAGGCGCCGTCCACCGTCGCGGCCTCGTACAGCTCGGGGGCGATGGTCTGCAGGCGCGCCAGGTAGGTCACCACCACGAACGGGAAGAACTGCCAGACGCTCGTGACGATCAGTGCGGTCATGATGTAGTCGGGGCCGAGCCACGCCACCGGGGTCCGCTCGAGCCCGGCTCGCTGGAGCAGGTGATTGACGAGGCCGTAGGAGTCGTTGAGCAGCCACTTCCAGAGGATGACCGCCACGATGGTGGGGATCATGTACGGGAAGAGCACGAACCCGCGCAGGAGGTTGCGCCCGCGGAAGGCCTCGTTCAGCAGCAGAGCGGCGGGCACGCCCACCCCGAGCTGGAGCACCATGGTCACGCCGGCGTAGACGCTGCCGTAGTAGAAGCTCGTCCAGAACTCGGGATCGGTCGCGAAGTAGCGGTAGTGGCCCAGGCCCACGAAGGCCTGCACCGGCATGAAGGCGTGCTTGTCGAACAGGCTCAGCCAGACGTTGTAGAGGACGGGAAAGACCACGAGCCCGCCCAGGAGGAGGAGCGACGGGGCGAGGAGGAGCCAGCCGACGAGCGCGCTCTTCCTCACTCGCCCCGCCCGGGACCCGGGCCGCCTACGACCAGCGCTTGTGACCGAGCTGGGCCAGCAGCTCCTCGGCGCGCTTCTGGGCGCGATCGGCCTCGCCCTTCGGGTTCTTGCCGCCCACCATGACCTCCACCACCATGTCGGCCACGATGCTCGAGCCGTCCAGCTCGGCCAGGAACGGCAGGAGGTTGTCCTCCGGCCGGGTGAAGCCGAGCGGCAGGAAGCGGTTGCCCTTGAGGCCGGCGAGCATCACCTCGTGCCAGGCCTTCCACTTCTTGATCCGCTCGTTGGCCAGGTAGGCCGGGTCGTTGAGCATCGAGGAGAAGATCGGGGAGAGGTGGATCGGCACCGAGTGGCAGTACTGGAGGTAGTGCTCCTTCTTGTAGAAGAGGCGCAGGAACTCGAAGGCCTCGTTGGGGTACTTGGACTGGCTGAACACCGCCCAGTTCTCCCCGTCGAGCGCGGAGATGCCGACCTTGCCGGAGGGCCCGTGGGGCCGCAGCATCGGCATGAAGTGCTCGGGATCGCGCATGCCCTCCGGCGCGTACTTCTCTATGTAGCCGATGGCCCGCGCGCCGGAGAGGTAGCTCATCGCGATCTTGCCGGTGGCGAGCGCGGCCTGGGTGTCGAGGTACTTCTGGCCTGACCAGCCCTGCGACTGGAACTTGTTCAGCTTCTGCAGGTAGTCGAGCGTCTCCAGCATCGGCTTGCTGTTGAGCTGGGGCCGCCACGTCTTGACGTCGACCCACGAGCCGCCGTTGCCGGCGAGCCACTCCGCCGGGTGGATGAAGCCCATGTAGAGCTTCTCGCCCGGCATCTGGAACGCCATGCGGCCGTCCTCGGTGAGGGCGGCGCACAGCTTCAGCATGTCGTCGTAGCTCTCCGGAGCCTTGAGGCCCTTCTTCTCGCGCAGGTCGCGCCGCTCGCAGAAGTAGGTGGCCCCCATCGCGTGGGTGATCCCGTAGTACTTGCCGTCGAAGTACTGGAGCTTCCGGGTCGCCTCGTGGATGTCGCTCTCGCCCACCGCCCGGATCAGCTCGTCCATCGGGCGCAGCAGCTTCTTGGTGTAGAGGGAGGCGGTCATGAACGGGTTGAGGTGGGTCAGGTCGGGCGGGCTGCCCGCCGCGAGGGCGGCCAGCAGCTTGGTGTTCAGATCGCCCCAGCCGAGGGCCTGCTGGCGCACCTTGAAGCCGGGAAACTTCTTCTCGAATTCGGCGATCGACGTGTCCTGGATGATCTTGACGGTCTGAGGCTCGACCTCGGTGTGCCAGACCTGCAGCTCGCGGGGCTGCTGGCCGATCACCGCGGGGGCGCGGCCGAAGGTGACCGCGCCGGCCGCCGCGCCGGTGGCGGCCAGGAAGCGACGACGAGAGATGCGAGAGGACGATGCGGGAGTGTGAGCCATGAGCGCCGCTCCTTCCGTGTGCCTTCGTTGGCCGCCGAAAGTGCCGTGCTGCCGCCTCGACCGCCGCCGAGTCTACGCGGCCCCCGCCGGGTGTCAATCGCTTCCTATCCGGGCCCGGGGGGCTTCCCTCCGGTGATAGCATGAGGGTGACGTCGACCGAACACGTCGACCAAACACCTTGAAAGGAGCACGTCATGACAGAGAGACTTCGCGGGCTGTGGGTCGCTCCGGCCGTCCTCCTGGTCGTGGGCCTGAGCGTGGGCCCCGTCGTCGCCGCCGACAAGACCAAGGTCGACGAGGCGACCAAGCAGGTGCAGGACGGAGCCAAGCAGATCGGTCAGGGCGCCGCCGGGTCGGGCTTCAAGGATCTGTTCAAGGGCATCGGCAACACCATCGTCGAGGGCGCCAAGTTCAGCGGCAACACGATCGCGGAGGCGTTCAAGAAGTAGAGCGACTCACTTCGG